>JBDSEC010000588.1:0-12709 GCA_039920205.1 Pyrinomonadaceae bacterium | reverse complement strand
AGTGCTGGCGTTTGGTATATTCTGCGCAGTTCAGATAATTCGGTTTACGTTGTTAATTGGGGTTTGAACACGGACCGACCGGCGCCGGGCGATTATGACGGTGACGGCAAAACTGATGTCGCCGTTTACCGTAACGGTGTTTGGTACATCCTGCAAAGCTCGAACGGACAAGTCACTACTCAGTTATTCGGCGTGAGTGGGGATATTCCCGTCGTCGGCACAAACGCTCCCTAGCACAAACCTACACGACGATGGCAATGGGCGTGTTCCGACACTGAACGGTCGGCACGCCCATCCACCTTCGCCTATCCATTTTAATATCGGGCGCGAATATTTCGGAAGAAGAGTCACTTCAGATGAATAAATACCGCCGAATCGAGATCAATGCATACCGCCGCCAAATGACGATCGTTTCCGGCGAATGGCCGCGCGAAGGCTTCCCGCAGCAACGATCGTCAACCGATGACTGCGTATCGCTCAACGATACGGATTCGATCGTGCCAGTAGCGCCGGATTCCCCCGAAGGCCAATTGCTGCTGGTCGAGGCTATGCGCTCCCTTGAGCGCCGACTGGTGCCGGAAATTCGCACAGCGATCACCGCTGAGCAACGCCCGACCGGTCCGAACGATGCAATCACTTTTTATGGAAGATTGCAATCGCTCTATCAACTTATTTGGCCCAAAGTAACGTACCCGGCCCAAAAGGAGAAATGAAATGTCTTACCGCACTAACCAACGCAATCCTGTTCGAAAACAACTCGGCTTCACTACCGCCGTAATAGTATTAATAGGCCTTTTGGTTATCACCGACTACCCAACCACCAGATCAGAGGCATCGACAGAGCCAGCCCAAGTACCCATTGTTCAGGTGGTCAGTCCCGGATGGGCATTTACCGGTCAACTAGGTAATGCCCGTTACGATCACACGGCAACCCTGTTACCCAACGGCAAGGTCTTAGTCGCCGGGGGCTACGGCATCGGCGATGGCGTCTTTCCCCTTAATACTGCCGAGCTTTACGACCCGGCCACCGGGATCTGGAGCCGCACCGGCAAACTCAATGAAGGCCGCGCGGGTCATACCGCAACGTTACTGCCCGACGGTAAGGTTCTGGTCGCTGGTGGATACAATTACTTCGACCTTTTCGTAACCGGAAGCGCCGAGTTGTACGATCCGATCACCGGGAGGTGGAGCAATACCGGGAATCTAACTTTCCCACGCGTATCGCATACTGCGACGTTACTGAAAAACGGCAAAGTGTTGGTGGCCGGTGGCCAGCAGGGGATATTTGGAAATGATCCCGGCAAAAGTGCCAACCTCTGGGACCCGGTCACAGGAACCTGGAGTATCACCGGTAACCTCAACAACGGTGGTTTTGCGCAAACCGCAACACTTCTGAACAACGGTAAGGTTCTGTATACCGGGGGCGGCGGCCTGGCCGAGCTGTACGACCCGGATACCGGGACCTGGACCTACACCGGCAACCTCAATTTCGGCCGTTCTTATCACACGGCAGTGATGTTGCAGAACGGCGCCGTTCTGGTAGCCGGGGGCCGACTCGGCTATCAGGGTGCAGCAATAAATAGTGCGGAGCTTTACGATCCGGGCACCGGGGTCTGGAGCAACACCGGCAGCCTCAACACCGCCCGCAATCTTTTCACGGCAACTTTGCTACCGAACGGCAGCGTTTTGGCTGCGGGAGGAAACGGAGCCGGCAACGGTGCGGAGCTTTACGACCCGGCCACCGGGATGTGGAGCAACACCGGCAGCCTCAACACCGCACGCTACTTTCATACCGCAACATTGATGCTTAATGGCCAGGTACTTGCCGCCGGTGGTTACGGAGGTGGTCCACGCAATAGCGCCGAGCTGTACGGCCTAGCCACGAATTCGATATCTCACTCCAAAGCCGATTTTGACGGCGACGGGAAAAGCGATATTTCCGTGTATCGCCCGTCAAATGGATTCTGGTATCTTCGGCAGTCAACCGCCGGGTTCAACGCCGTTCCGTTTGGTCTTTCATCCGACAAAATTGCGCCTGCCGATTACGATGGCGACGGCAAGACCGATATCGCGGTCTTTCGCGCGGGGACCTGGCACCTGCAGCGGAGTTCGCTTGGTTTTACCGTGGTTGCTTTTGGCGCGCCGTTGGATATCCCACAACCGGCCGATTTCGATGGTGACGGTAAGGCCGAACTCGCGGTCTTTCGTCCCTCAAATGGGACCTGGTATGTCCTGAATCAGGTCAACAATCAACTCAACTCTTTCCCGTTTGGAAGCTCGACGGACCGTCCCGTGGTTGGCGACTATGACGGCGACGGCAAGGCCGACTATGGCGTTTATCGAAACGGAATCTGGTATCTGCAGCAAAGCAACTTGGGGTTCCGGAGTGTTGCCTTTGGATTAGCTACCGACCGGCCCGCGATCGGAGATTACGACGGCGACGGCAAGACGGATATCGCAGTTTATCGTCCAACTGACGGAACCTGGTATTTGCTTAGAAGCCAAACCGGATTTACCGGAGTGCAGTTTGGCATCTCGACCGACTTACCCGCTCCGGCGGATTACGATGGAGACGGTACAACGGATCTAGCAGTGTATCGCAACGGAGTCTGGTATATCCGTCAAAGCTCGAACGGTCAGGTCAACGTTCAACAGTTTGGCACGAGTGGTGATATGCCCGTCGCGGGGGCGAACGTTCCCTAGCCCAGGCTGACCCCAGGTGGACGGGCCGTGCATCGTCGCAACCCGATGGACACGTCCGTCCACCTGCTCGATCCTTTTGTTAATTTCAGCAACTAACCAACCGGCATGTGAGATCTCCAAAGTGAAAAAATACCGCCGAATTGAGATCAGCGCCTACCGACGCCACGTAACCATCGTTTCCGGCGAGTGGTCCCGCGATGACTTCCAAATCCATCCGGTGCAAATCGTAGATGGGGTGAAGCTCAGCGATTCCGATTCGACAGATACCGTAACGCCAGAATCCCCAGCGGGCCAACTCATCATTGCCGAGGCGATGCGGTCGTTGGAGCGGCGACTATTACCCGGCGTTGGTCAGGACCGCTTTCCGGAGGACAGATCCGAGAACCAAACCCGTGTGATCGGCCCCGGCGGCAAGCTACGATCGGTCTTACGATCAATTCGCCGAAAGATCTTTGGTACCGCAACTGAGACGCAATAAGGCGTAAGAGATAGTTATTTCACCAGTCTAGCAATAGTTTGCAACCGATTTTTGCTAATTTTTCATCTCAACCGCGGTCATGCTATTCTATCGTTTGACCAAGGCGCGTTTTAGGCGCCAGTTTTGTTTCCGAACCTAAGTGGGATCGTGCCGTGGCCGTCGTCGCAGCTTTGACGTAGAAAGCGCCGGCGGCTTGTCTTATTTTTAGAGGATTTTTTTTGATGCGCAGACGCTCAGTGCAACTCTTGGTGGCGACCGCGGCCGTTCTGGCAGGGCTTATCACTTCCACCCCGGCGCAAACACCGGTCAGCGATATTGTATTAGTGATCCCGTTCGAAAATACTTCCAATCAACCACAGTTTAATTGGGTGGGCGAGAGCTTTGCCGATGCGTTGGCCGAATTGTTCAATCAACCGGGCGTGTTTGCCCTTTCGAGCGACGAACGCGAATCGGCTTATCGCAGTTTAAAATTGCCGCTCAATGCGATTCCCTCCCATGCCACGGCGATCAAATTGGGTCGTTTCACCAAGGCCACGCTCGTCGTTTTGGGCAGGTATTCGATCGTGCTGGCGCACGACGGGATTCCCGATTCGATCCAGCTTTCGGCACGCGTGATCAATGTAAAGGAGGGCCGGTTGCTGGTCGGCGAACTTGATAGTGGCCGTCCCAAAGCTTACTCGGGTTTCGATTTTGGCGGCGCGGTGACCACGCTACAGCAGATCCAGGGGAAATTGGCGTACTCGATCTTAGCCGTACGCATCAAAGGTTTTCCTTTTTCTCAGGTCCAAATGGTGGAGACGGCGACCAAGGTTCCGCCGATGGCGTTTGAGGCATTCATTAAGGGCGCGCAGACCCGCGATAGCGACCCGGCTAAGCCAAACTTCTTCAAGAATGCGCTCCGCATTTACGGCGACGCCAATTCGGGCGCCACCTATCCTCAAGCCGCGTACGAATTGGGCCAATACTATTTCAATCAACAGAATTGGAAAGAGGGAGCGGATTATTTTAGCCGCGTCCAAAAGAAAGAACCGCGCTATCGGCAGGCGGCTTTTTACGCGGCCTATAGCTACTTCCGCCTAGGAGATTTTTCCAGCGGGCTTTCCAAGATCATCCCCTTGGCGGCAGACGTCCCACTGACCGGTGTTTACAACAACGCCGGTGCGTTGACACTGGCGTCACTTCGTTCGGAAACCGACACCGAAGTTCGGACCCGCTTGATCTCGCAGGGGTTACAGTTTTTGAGTAATGCGGACCGCTCGGCGCCGAAGGATGCGTTGGTGAGCTTTAATTACGGCTATGCGCTCTTTTTAAGCGGCCGTTATGCCGAGGCCGCGGAACAGTTCAAGAAGGTCGTTGAGAGCGATAGCCGTGATGGCCAGACGCAATTTCTGTATGCCAAGGCACTAGAGCGAACGGGCAAAACGGCCGAGGCTGCGGCCGCGGACGACCAGGCCCGCCGATATTTGCCGGCCTATGCCCGATGGCAGACCGAATGGCAAAAATCGCCAAACCTTTCTGAAGTTCAAGTCCGTCTATGGCCCAATCTGGGCGCGGACGAAATGCTGACCCGCGACCAGGCGGTCGTCTCGGACGGTTCGGGCAAGGTGCAGGAAGTGTTGATCAAAGCCCGCGAACTCTATGCGGCCGCGCTGGACGAAGAAGCGTTGACCGAACTCCGGCGCGTGATCACGTTAGATCCGACGAGTGGTGAAGCCTATTTGTTGATCGGCCGTATCAACCTCAGACGCGCGGATCAAGAACCCGCGATCAGTGCGCTAAAGACGGCGCTGTTTTGGGATGCCAAATTGATCGACGCCCATATATTGCTGGGCCGCATCTACATTGACCGCGGTGACCGCGCCCAAGCGATCGCGCATTCACGTAGCGCGATGCAGATCGACCCGAATAATCAGGAAGCGATCGCATTGCAGCGTCTGGTCGAGACCGGCGGCAAGTAGTAAAGATGCGCGCGATGATGATGTACTTGTTCCTTATTGTCGCGGTCATGGCGCTGGCCTTTCCCCTAATCGGTGTAGTTGCGATTGCGCGACGATCGCGTATGGCCAAACGTAGGCGCGCGGCCATGAACTTGAAAGGTTCAGTTGGCCGGGTCGTGTCGAAGATCGCACCGTATGGAGCGGTTTTGGTGGAAGGCGAACTCTGGCCCGCCCATAGTTTTGACGGTGTCGAGTTGGCCGATGGCGTCACGATCAGAGTAGTAGAACCGCGGGGCCACGCCCTGCTGGTTTCGTCGCGGTGATGAAGAGTGTTGCCAAAACGTTACGTAAACGCCTAATATCCCCGATGGAAGCCCCCGTTACGAGGGAAAACTCGCGTAATGTCAGAAGAAACAAATGGAGTCTTGAGCCGGGAAGCATTCGTTGACGCAACCCACGACAGCCGGCGTCATGGTTTATTGCTTCTGCTAGTACTGGTCGTGGCGATCATCTTTTTTGCTCTGGGAATAGTGGTCGGGCGCTGGTCACAATTGCGTGATAACCAACGACTCGCCCCAACGGAACAGACGAAGTAAAAAAGAAAGGGACCAACTCAGGCGAGTGGTCCCTTTTTTCTCATCAGATCCAGACAACCGGACTAGGCGGTCGCCGGCAAGCAATCATTCTTTCACTGGTCAGAACTTTGCTGAATTTTTGACGACCCAACATTGAGCTTCCTAGCCCTAAGTTTTCTCCTAAAGTCATGCCAACAACCGCTGTTTGAATTGCACCCGCCTCATGATTTCTATACCCAGCTTTTTGCATTATTTCGACCGCCCTTTTGAACCACCACGTTGCGTTCGGCTTTTCGGTGGTTTGATCGGGTTGCCGGAGGAATCTAGGATCACCGATTCCTTGCTCCGCATTTTACTCGAAACAATGAGATCATTGGCCTGATACAGCAGTTCCCCTTTTTGCACAACGAACTTAAGCGGAATCTTTGGATTGTTAATATCTTTTCCGTCACTATCATGCCATTTGGCTTCCCAAGCCGAATAATAATATTCCAAGTCTGTTGGCGTTAGTTTGAAGATCGCTTGCAACTCAATGCCTTTGTATACCGCAAAAATCCAATCTACTTTACGGTATTTCGCGATAATGACTGGATTCATGTGATGATGAGTTGAGAAACTCGTGGTTAATAACACATTCACTGACTTCAACTCAAACTCTTTACCATCGGCATCGATCGCATCGTTACCCTCACGACCGGGCATCACTCTAAGATTGAGCACAAGTAGGACCTGCAATAGCTTTCCGCCGTTGTCTTGGAAAATGTCCCCAATACCATGTTTGCTTGCCAACTCTTGATAGCGCTGGACAGCCGGGAACAATTCGTCCAAAACTGCTTTGTCGGGATGAGGTCTCATTTTCTGCCTCCGCAAATAAGGTCATGAATCGAAACGTCCAAGGCCTTTGCGATCCGCTCGATGTTATCTATGGTAATATTGCGTTCGCCGCGTTCAACCGAACCGATGTAGGTGCGATGCAAATTGGCTAATTCGGCAAGCTTTTCCTGCGACAGTCCGATCGACAGCCGGCAGCTACGCATATTGGCGGCGAAAGTCAGGCGGGCACTTGTATTGTTAGATGGCATCCCGATATGATTGTTCAAAAGATGACTTTGTATCTACAGACTTTGAGTAGCAGTTTCCAAGTATGATTGCGGTTGACCAGAGCAAATCACATGTAGCGCAATTGGTTTCTGAAATGAAACCGGCATATCAGACGGGATGTGGGGCTGCGTACACTGGCAACTCGCTGGACCTACTAGCGAAGTTGCCGGACTTCAGCATCGACCTAGTAATGACCAGCCCGCCTTTCGCCCTGCAACGAGAAAAGGAATACGGAAACAAATCCCAGAACGAATACGTCGATTGGCTTGCGCAATTTGGGCGGCTCGTTAAGGACAAACTTTCAGACACTGGTAGTTTTGTGCTAGATCTGGGCGGGTCCTACGAAAAGGGTGTTCCCGTTCGAAGCCTCTATAATTTTCGAATTCTCTTGCGGTTTTGCGACGATTTGGGGTTCAAATTTGCCGAAGATTTCTACTGGTACAATTCCTCGAAACTACCCAGCCCGATCGAGTGGGTGAACAAACGGAAACTGCGTGTAAAAGATTCAATTAATACGGTTTGGTGGTTCAGCAAGACCGCCTGGCCTAAGGCCAACGTGTCGAACGTTTTGGCAGAATACAGCGATCGCATGAAAAAGTTGCTGAAAGATCCAGAGGGGTTTTATTCGCCGAAAAAGCGACCCTCCGGTCATGATATCGGGATGGGATTTGCCAAGGATAACGGAGGCGCAATTCCGTCAAATCTGCTGCAGATCGCGAACACTGAATCAAACGGAATTTATCTTGACGCATGTAAGGTCGTTGGGACAACACAACACCCTGCGCGATTTCCAGTCAAACTTCCACAGTTTTTTATCAAGTTTCTGACTGACCCAGGAGATGTCGTACTCGATATTTTTGCAGGATCGAATACGACCGGCCAGGCCGCGGAATGCGAGGGGCGACGGTGGCTAGCTTTTGAAGAAAGGCTAGATTACGTGGCGGCCTCAGCATTTCGCTTTTTTGACCACTCCACTCCAAAGCAAGAGTTCGCAGCAGTTTATAAGCTGGTTCAAGAGGGTGGTACTGTCCACCTTGATGGGTTCCGAAAATCGTTCCTAGAGTCGAATCCCGAATTTCAACCTGACCAAGCCAATCTCTTCCCATTGGAGATGCGACATACGCCCAAGTCAACTTAAGCAAAAGACTCCACAGAGTTAGCGTCACATTGAGCCGACCAACGCCACGTCACGCCGTAACCGGCAAGCAATCATTCGCACTCTTGGGCACATTCTCCATTGTGTTGACGATCAACATGTCCACCACGGATTCTAAGCTTCCCGTCTCTTCAAACACCTTAAGTTGTTCATCGGCAGACGTCCCGCGATCGAGAATCGTATGAATGTGTTCAACCTCTTTTCGCGATCCCAACGGATCCAAAACATCATCGACAAATTCCAAAAGTTCCAGGATCATATCGCGGACCGGCACCTCTTTCTGTTTACCAAAGTCGATAAACTTGCCCTGCAGGCCGTATCTTACCGCCCGCCACTTATTCTCTTGGATCAACATCCGGCGATAGAGGTGCATGCGGAATCCCAGGTTCTTATCCATAACCGCATTTAGCTTGGCGATGATCGCCTGTACTAAGGCCGCGATAGCGATCGTGTCATCGACCCGGGTGGGAATATCGCAGACCCGGAATTCCAGGGTCGGAAAGTACGGATGCGGGCGAACGTCCCACCAGATCTTTTTACCGTCATCGATCGAGTTGGTCTTGACCAACAAGGCGATGTATTCATCAAACATGTAGCGGGAATCAAAATGATCCGGTATGTCCGTACGCGGGAATTTCTTAAATACTTCGGACCGGTAAGATTTCAAGCCGGTCTGAACTCCCATCCAGAACGGAGACGAAGTGGTAAGCACCAGCAAGTGCGGCAGGAAGTACCGCGCCGTGTTCATCAGTTGGATCGCCCGCTCGGGATCTTTGACCCCAACGTGCACGTGCAGACCAAAGATCAGCAGCGAACGCGCGACCATTTGGATCTCTTCCACCATGATCTTGTACCGATCGTCGTCAAAGATCTTCTGATCCTGCCAGTGCGAGATGGGGTGCGTCGAAGCCGCCACGATCTCTAAGTTCTTCTTACGCGCCAATGACGAAATGATGCAGCGCAAACGGCTGATATCAGTACGCGCCTCTTGAATATTGGCGCAGATGCCGGTGCCGACCTCGATCATCGACTGGATCATTTCGGGCTTGATCTGCTCGCCCAAGATCATTTTCCCTTCTTCGAGGAACTCCGAAACATGCGATCTCAGCTCGCGCGTTTTGGGGTCAACAATTTGAAATTCTTCCTCGATGCCCAGAGTAAACTGATCGAACATAAACAGTGTCTCCTAAAGCCCGGAACGCCTCGGTGCGCCCCTGTGCAAGCTAAGACCATTGGCGAACGGTTAACCGCGAAAGGAGTCGCGGCAAATATTTCCGCCGGATAGACCCCAATAATTTGTCCGAGTTACTTTAACCCTTGTAAAGGCGTAAGGTGCGATTGTCAATGCCCTGCAAACTTACGCCGTGAAAATATGTGCCGCCGTCGATTCCCGGCCCGCCGGGAAAGTGTAAGGTGCCGGGCATAAAAAGCAAAGTAAGCCGTTTTCGCCGCCCCAGGTCCTTGGCCACACTGTATATCTTCTCGATTCCACCTTCGCTGGTCACATGCCACAAACTGGCGCGCGGTTCTTTCTGGCTAGGACACAATTCCGCGGTCACGGCAAAGAAAAGATCGTCACCCACCGCGTGCGAATAGTAAACGGGTCCGTCGATCTCGCCACAAACTGTGCGTTCGCCGGTTTGGCGATCAAGGCGATAGATCAGATTCTGCTGAAACTCGGCATCCGACGCAAAGTAAACCGCATCGGGCGTGAATTGGAGACTGACTGTTCGCCAAGTCTCATCGCCCGCGCCCACGGTTTCCAACGTCTTAAACTCGTCCGTAGTGCGGAGCAAACGTGACTCGTGCGGATGGTCCCCGGTTGCGACCCAGATGGCCGAACTGTACGGATCCCGGTAGACCCCATGAATATGCCGGATCTCGCCAGCCGCAAAGGTGTGCGCGATCTCAACGCGATTCTCGGCCGGCTGGCACCGGTAGATATGCATCGGTTCGCGCTTCTCGTTATAGAGGTACTCGCCGAAATAGACCGACCCGCTGTCAGCTACCGCGCACGCTCCGCGCAAGACCCGAAAGGGGCGCATCACTCCTTCGATCTCGTGAAAGCCTTCTTTATCAAGAATACCGATGTCGCGATTGAAGGTGAGAAAGAACCGATCACGATCGATCGGCAACACGTTGTAAAACATGAATCGGTTTAATCGTTGACCCAACCGCGATCGCGAGATGGTCCGTTGCCAAAGCGGCGCCGGGACCTCGCCGATCAGCCGTGGTTTGGCGGTCGGGTGATCAGCTTGATAGAGGCGATTGCGGCGCGACAAGAGAATGCGGCCGGGCTCGGCCCATTCCACGGTATAGCCGTTTAGCCCCGGCATCATCTCGACGGACCAGCTCATAATTATTTTCTGAGGCCGGCGTTTACTAGACGACTTCCGGTTCGGCCGCAGCTTGCGCGGCGGTCTTGCGGCAAACGAAAGAGCCGATCACCAGCATATCCATCTTGGTACGGAGGAAACATTCTGCCGCCTCGCGTGGTTCACAGACGATCGGTTCGTTCTCGTTAAAGCTGGTGTTGAGAATAACCGGCACGCCGGATCTTTCACCGAATCGTTTGATCAGATCATAGTAAAGCGGATTTTCTTCACGCGTTACGGTCTGCAACCGGCCGGTGTTGTCCACGTGATTTACCGCCACTAACCGCTCGCGCCATTCCGGTCGGATCTTATAAACATGGAGCATGAACGGTGACGGATGTTCGTGCTCGAAGATCTCGGCCTGCCGTTCCGCCAAAACCGACGGCGCAAAGGGACGGAACCACTCGCGGCGTTTGATACGCGCGTTCAGGATGTCTTTCATGCCCGGATGACTAGGGTCGGCCAGGATCGATCGGTTACCCAACGCCCGCGGGCCCCATTCCATGCGGCCCTGAAACCAACCGACCACGTTGCCTTTCGCGATCTCGTCGCTGGTCACTTCCAGCAAAGCGTCGCGATCCAACTTTTCGTAACTGACACCAAGCGAATCCAAGACCGGCTGGATCTCGTCGTCCGAGTATTCCGGTCCAAGATAGGAATCGACCATCACATAATGGTCTTTTTCTTCCAAGACCGAACGGCTGACATATAACGCCGCGCCGAGCGCCAATCCTTCGTCACCCGAAGCCGGTTGGATTACGGTTTCCTTGAAAGGTGTCTCGTCAAACATCTTACCGTTGGCCACGCTGTTCAAGACCGCGCCGCCGGCCATCGCGATCTTATCGCTCGGGACCAAACGGTGCAGCACATTGAGCATGTGCATATAGCCCTTTTCGAAAACATTTTGCAGACCGATGGAAAGATCCTGTTCGCGTTGCGTAATTTCAGTGTATGGCTCGCGCGGCTCGCCGACCAAGGACGAGAAATAGTCCGAGTGATGCCGGTGCACGATCATCGAGCCTTCGTTGGTAATAGTCATTCCCTGAGTATCGCCGAAGGGCACGAAGTACTTTGGATTCAGTTCAAAACCATCGTCGGTCAGGATCAGCATGTCGGCAAAATGTTTGGCATAAACATCTTTGCCGTAAGGCGCCAGACCCATCACCTTGCCCTCATCTCCATATTGCCCATAACCAATGAACTTACTGATCATTGTGTAGAGCGAACCCATCGAGTTGGGCACGAAGATCCGTTTCTTGACGTCGATCTTGTTTCCGTGGCAATGGGCCAACATGCAACTTACGAAATCGCCCGAACCATCCATGCTGAAGCCGGCGCAATCGTCCCAGGGTGAGATGAAATACGCGCTGGCGATATGTGCCAGATGATGTTCGACATTTACTTGCTTAAAACGGAGTTCGGATTCGGGAACTTCACAGCGCTCGGCCACCAGCGCCTTCATGTCGTCTAGGGAGCTGCGTGATTTCTTAATATTCAACAAATTCAGCAGTTTGGTCGGATGTTTGACGATGTATTCGATCTTCTTGGCCCGATTGGCCGCCGCATCGCGCCCGACGGCAATGTAGTCGATATCACGAAAAGTAACGCCGCCCATTTCTAGGCAACGTTTGATAGACAACGCCGGAAAATTCGCATAATACTTTACGCGGTTCAGCCGCTCTTCAGCCATCGCGGCGACGGGTTTGCCGTCGATCAAAAGCGCAGCCGAAGCACCTGCGTGAAACGCATTAATACCCAAAATAACTGCCATTGATTACAAAAACACCTTTGTTGGTAAATTGAATGTTTGGTTACTTTAAGAGGATAAAGAGGAATGCAGATAAGCGCAAATCACCAAAGCAAATTGTCAGGCAAGCGTTTGGAGTTCCTGCTTTAGAAACTGTTTGAAGAAGCCGCCTGAAGGCGGAACTCTTTGCGCGAAGCGCAAACAAAACTCCCCTCCTTGGCTAAGCGCGGAGCGCCGGGGTGGTTCGTTCTGCAAATGTGTTTTAGGCGATTTAAGATTCTACAGAACTACCACCCCACGGCCGCAAGCGGCCTACCCCTCCTAAACATAGGAGGGAAGTTGTAAAGCTAACCGGCTAAGCCGTCGACGCGACCGCGGTTTCCAGCGAGCTGCGATCACTATCGGTCATGCCTTCAAAACGGACGCCAACACCGTATCCTGGGCTGACATAGACCACCCGGGCGTTCACCATGATCTGCTCGTCGCGCCCCAAGGGAATTCGCAGCATGATCAAGGCACCTTCGGGGATCTCGGCCTGGGTCTTCATATAGAGCCCGCCTGCGCTAATGTCGGTGGTATGCGCCACGCCGGTTTCGTCCGCACCGGCAAAGAAAACGTCAATGATCAAGCGCGAGCG
>JBDSEC010000587.1:0-4386 GCA_039920205.1 Pyrinomonadaceae bacterium | reverse complement strand
CCGCCGATCTCGACCAACTCGCCGCGGGAAAGGATAACTTCGCCGCCGTCGCTCAACGCGGTTAGGACCAGCAGCGCCGCGGCCGCGCCGTTGTTGACCACCACGGCCGCCTCGGCGCCGGTCAATTGGGCCAGCAAATCTTCGCCGCGCACGCCGCGCGGACCGCGCGCGCCCTTGGCTACGTCATATTCGACTGTGCAGTAACCGCTTGCATTGGTCATCGCCTCGCGAACGGATTCCGCCAACGGAGCGCGGCCCAGATTAGTGTGCAGGATCACGCCGGTAGCGTTGATCACGCGGCGAATGCCGTTTGAACGTTCTTCTTCGGAAAGAAGGCTCAAGCGCCTGGTTGCCTCCGTAAGCATGTTATCCGATGTTTGACGGTTAGACGCAGAGCACTGTGACGAACCGATCAACTCCGCGCGAAGTTGATCGCAGGCTCGCCGCGCTAACCCGGCAGTTGCGTCCGCGCCGATACGGTCAGCTATCGAGCGAGCTTCGTCGGTTCGTAGTAACACGTCAATCGCGGGTATAGCGCGCAGATCTTCAAGTCGTGGTTTCGATCGGGTCATAGCGGATTCAAATTGGGGCGTCAATGTTTAGCTCAACTGTTCGTCGAGTCGATCAACGATTCTATGTCTCGGGCGCCGTGCAAAATACGAACTATCTCTATTCGGTCGCTATGGACGTAATAAAAAAACACGTAGTTCCGTACGATGAAGCTTCGTAAGTCCGGTCTCAGCGCTTCTTTGGTCCGACCGGAATGGGGAAATTCGACAACACGCTCACATGCGTACTTAATCTCATCGACAACGCGATCCGCAATTGCTTCGTCCGCTTCACTTGCGAGGTAATCCCAGATCTCGTCTAAGTCACCCTGTGCTTGGTGAGTGAATACGAGTTCAAGCACTATTTTGCAGCCTTCGTTGCTCTTCGACGTCTGCCTTGGACCTTTATCGCTTCGAAATCAACCGGCGAAGATTCTCCCCGCCGCGACTGTTCTATGCCAATATCGATCTCTCGCCGCAAGTCACTCAGGCGGATTCGGCGGTACTCGTCCTTTTCCTGCATAAGCCGCAAGGCTTCGCGGACAACTTCGCTGGCCGAATTGTATAATCCGCTTTTTACCTTGTCATTCACCAACTGGTCTAGTTCGGGCGTCAAATTTACATTCATGGCAAAAACCTCCGGCAGCGTTCCGTTTATTCGATATTGAAATACTATCAAACCTTGTCAAAGATGGACAATAATTAAAATTCTGCCAAAACGTCGAATTAGGCGCCACCGTGCCAACTTTGTTATAAAAGTCGATTCGAGTTCATCTGCGGGCAGGAGTTTTCGTGAAACTTATTATTCTTGGCGCCGGTTACGCGACCCGGCTTTATCCCCTAACTCTGAATCAGCCGAAACCGTTGCTGCCCGTGGCGGGTAAGCCGATGATCGAGCATGTGCTGGGCAACCTGGCGCCGATCGCCGGGATCGACCACATCTACATCGTCACCAATGAAAAATTCACGCCGCATTTCGAGAAATGGGCCGCCGAATACCGCGCGCACGATGAGGCCCGCGAATTCACCGTGGTCAACGATCATTCGACCGATGATTCCAACAAGCTGGGCGCGATCGGCGATCTGCATCTGGTGTTGACCAGCCAGAATATCGATGACGACATCATCGTCGTGGCCGGTGATAATCTGTTCAGCGACAGCCTGGCCGATTTTGGCACTTTTGCGCGGTCGCACGACGCACCGGTGCTGGCGGTTTACGATGTGGGCGATCTGGACGAGATCAAAAAGTACAACGCGATCGAAGTCGACGACCAAGGCCGCATCACCTTCTTTGTGGAAAAGCCGGCGAATCCCAAGGTCACCGTAACGGGGATCGCGCTCTATTACTATCCGCGCACGTCGCTAAACCTGATCCGTCAATACATCGCGGAAGGGAACAATCCCGACCAACCCGGGCGACTGGTCCAATGGATGTACCCGCGAACCGATTTCTATACTTGGAGCGTGCCGGGGTTATGGTACGACGTGGGTTCGAAGGAAACGCTCGAAGAAGCAAATCGGATCTTTGGAGAAACCAAGTAGGAAGTGAAATGTTGGTGGCGACCGATGGCGAAGGTTCTCACATCTCTAAGTCACGAATGTCTAGGTCAGGTAATACATACTCCCGTGCGCCGTGCAGAACGCGGATAACAATCACCGACTCATCCATCAGCGTATAGAGAATGCGATACCTGCCATAGATCAATTGACGAATCTCATCAACAAAAAAACTATTCTCTGGCGCCAGCGGGCAACGGAGCGGGTTCTTTCCCAGGGATCCAATGGCCGTCCAAAGTCCCTCATACCAGTGGTCGGCGGCGTCAGGTGATTGATCGTAGATCCAAATGTAGGCTAATCGTAGATCAACTAACGCATCGTCGGTGGGTTCGACACGAAAACGCTTCATCGCTTCTTGGTCGCGCGGATGGTCTTACGCATTTCCTGATCAAACTTTTCCAATGACATCGTCCGGCCCTGTTTTGCCGATTCCAATCCTACTCGAATGGCTTCAATGGCTTCAGCCCGGTCCATCAACTCGCGCATTCGCTGATAACTCGCGGCGTCTTGAACAACAAGCTTGGCGCGTCCGTTGATGGTTAACACCACCGGTTCGCCGGTTTTTTCCAGTTGGTCCAGGAATTCCGGGGTGTTTCGCTTGAAATCCGAAAGTGAATGAATGTCACGTTCTAGGTTGAGCATGTTTTTCCTCGCATCAAATAAACATCAAATTGAAGGTTAATTCAATGCTCTGAAATGCGCAACTAATTCCTCAGGGCAGGATCTTGCAGGGGTGCAATTAAAAGTGCGAGTTGGTCGAAGCTCTGCATGCGTTGGTAGCCCCGCCTTCAGGCGGAACCGTTGCGTAATCGACCCCGCTAAATTGAACGAGCGTGTTTATGGCGATTCCGCCTGAAGGCAGGGCTACAAGCACTTGCCTCAATCGCAGGGCAGCCACTCTCGGGGTTAACCACAAACTCCCAATTCTAAAAGCACCCAATTTCGAATCTTGGTATGACTTAGTTTTTCTTGCTGGGAACGGGAAAAACCAGTTCGCCAGTGTGGGCGTGTTCGGATCGTTTCACCAGGGTCAGGCGGTTGCCGCGGTCGTTGAATGCCACCTCGTCCATGATGTTGTACATCAGCAAGACGCCGCGACCCGAGGTCTTGAAAAGATTGGCGGGGTCTAATGGGTCGGGGATCGCGGTAACGTCGAAACCCTGCCCCTCGTCTTCGATGGTAAATCGTGCCTCGCTGGCCGAAAGGTCGGCGGTCACACGTACGATCTTGGTGCGGTCATGTTTGTTGCCGTGTTTGACGGCGTTGACGAAGGCTTCGTCCAAGGCAACGTAGAGATTCGAGTGTTCCGCGCTGACTACGCCCAACTTCTCGACCCGCTCCATTAGATAGTGAAGCACCGCCCCCATTAGTGAGAGTTCGCTGGGTAATTCGAACTCGATCTTTTCGTGGACCAGCCCCTGGTTCTGCAGTTCGTCATCAAAACGCAATTTATTGGAAAGGGTCTTTTCGACGATATCTTCCAGTTGGCCGTCGGCGTAGGGACGATCCGCAAAATGGGCCGCGCCCAGCTTGAACGCCTTGATGACCTCGGGTCCGGGCCCAGTTTCGAACGTGCCTTTGGGAACCATTAAGCGCTTACGTTTGGCTTCGCTGAGGGTAGCAACGCCCGGGCAGGCGTCTTCGGTCAAGTCGGAAATGATCAGGTCAAAGTCGTCCAGGTCCTCGCGGGACAGGGCAACATCGCGGTCGCCGGTCGCGATCACCTCGTGCCCCAGGTCCAATAGGACCCGTTCCAGCGCGGCGCGCAACCCATCGCTATTATCCACGATGAGAATCCGTCTTTTGCCCATTCGCAGTTTCCGCTCCGGACCCGGTAAATTCAGTTAGGGAGAGAACACGACCGGTGCTCCATTACCGCATACGAACCAGGCCGTAGCGTTGTTCCTGCATAATACGCACCTTGGACCAAAAGGGAAATCCAGCGGTGGCGCCCATTTAGGCCCGGGTGCAATTAAAAGTGGGAGTTTTTGAGTGTCCTCAAGGCAAACGACGCGAAGCGCCTCACGACAGTAACCCGACGGTCAGGAAGGGTGCCCCAGCGTGGGGGAGGCCGCATTTACAGAACAACCACCCCCGGGACCTGCGGTCCCAACTCCACGGGCTGAAGCGCCGTGGCAATTTACCTTGTCCAGGAGGGGAGTTTGGCGGCCAAAGCGGCCGACCCAGCCGAGTTCGGCCATAACTTGGAATACTAGTAACGGACTCTCACTATTAATTGCACCCGGTAGCGGATGGCTCGCAGCGCGACGCTAGCCAGTTC
>JBDSEC010000586.1:0-7759 GCA_039920205.1 Pyrinomonadaceae bacterium | reverse complement strand
CGCGCTCCGGCTTTGTGCTCGCTACCGGTTAATGCATCTCTCGGCTACTTTGCGGCGGGCCTAGCCTCAGCACGCACGACCTTAACCGATAACATAAAGCGATTCTTCTCGCCCGCCACCGTTTCGATCCGCGCCGTTCCGCTCCAGTTCGCTCCCTTTTCATCCGCAAAGAGCCACGAGCTTTGTAGCCCATTTGAATGTGCGGTCGCGTCGACGCGAGTCCACTTTATGTTGGACGAGTTGTCGTACGTTTTGCCCGCTGCGAGCGTCGCGTTTATCTGATCCATCACTTCGGTGGGCGTGGACTCCGTCGTCACCAGCCAACGATTCTCCCACCAAGTGCGGTCGCCTTCGCGGCTCAACGGCTTCCATCCACCCGCAACGACTTTGACGTCATAGTCGAAACGCAAGAACTTGTCCGCCAGCGCGGCGCGCGCGTATTTCGATTCCGGGTTCCAGTTATATTCCATACCGAGCGCCGACATCTGTGCCGTACCGCGGCCGAACAGACGTTCGATCACATGCAACGCTCCGTCGATACCCGACGAAAGGCCCGCCGCCGTAATGATCTTACCGTTATCGACGAAACGACGGTCATCGACCACGCGTGTCTTGGTCGCCATCGCCCGCAGGTCCGGGATCAGACCCGCCGTCGTGGTTGCCTCTAGGCCATCCAATAGACCGGCCTTGGCTAAAAAGAATGCGCCATTGCAGACCGACAGCACGATCTCGGCACTGCGCGATTTGTCTTGGATCCATTTAATAACCACCGCATTGTCCAGATGCTGGCGAACACCTCCACCGGGGATCATTAACACGTCCGGTTCAGGCGCGTTCTCGAAGGTGTATTTCGGGTTGACGCTCATTCCCATCGCGGTCGTGATCGGCGCCGACTTTTCGGCGATCGTGTAGATATTGAACGCCGGACCGTCGTCGTTATAAACATGGCCAAACGTTTCGAAGGGACCGGTGTAGTCAATGATCTGGACCCCTTCGAACAAAAGGATCGCCAAATTGCGCTGGCCCGGCTTCTTACCTTCGGCCGGCGCCGCATTCTTTTCTTGTGCACGCACGGGCAAGAACATACCGAACCCCAGACTTACCAAAATGATCGCCACGATCAGATGAACCTGTTTCATGATCTCGTCTCCTTTATGACCAACGACAAATTAATTCTTCGCGTACCGGTGCCAGGCCGGTTTGGCGAAGTTTGATGTGCGATGAGCTTAAGGCCGAATATTGCTTTTGCTTTCCGGTTTGCCGTGAAGGGCCGGAACTTTGCCGTCAAACGGTGAATTCGCGAGGTTAAATTTGGCGTGAATTTGCGTACAACGCTGCGCGGCCTATCCCAGATCGTTGGTCAGAAGTTGTTCTAAGCGCTCGCGGCGGCCACGGCTGAGTTTGAGCTCGGCGCCGGTCTTGAGCACCACCACATAATCGCCGTTGGGATTCTGTTGCAACTCTTTGATGCGGTCAAAGTTGACGATCGTCGAACGGTGTATGCGAAGAAAACTGGCGGGATCCAGCTTTTCTTCCAATTCGTTCATGCTCATGCGCAGCAGGTGCGTCTTGGGCCCGATATTAAGCTTGATGTAGTAATCGTCCGCGGCGATCCAATCCACGTCGGACACCTTTACAAAAAAGATGCGCCCACCGGATTTGATCATAAAGCGAGTGAGATAACACTTTCGTTGCGGGTCGCCCGGACGGAGGCCAGCCTTTTCGCCCAATAGAGCCAAGAGATCATGACTCACCCGATTGATCTCTTTCATTTCCAAATTAGTCTTGGCGCCGCGCAACGCCTCGTTGAATCGGCGGTCGGTGAAGGGTTTCAACAGGTAGTCGAGCGCATGGACCTCGAACGCTTTGACCGCAAACTCGTCAAAGGCGGTAACGAAGATAGTAGTAGGAAGTTTTTCGACCTCGATCCGCGCCAACGCTTCAAAGCCGTTCAACCCGGGCATCTGAATATCCAGGAACAGTAGGTCCGGCGAGAGTTTACGGATACTATCGACCGCTTCGGTGCCGGTGCTGCACTCGCCGACGATCTCGATCTGCGGGTCGCCAGCCAGCAGATCAACGATCGTGCGTCGAGCCAACGCTTCGTCATCGACGATCAGGGTTCGGATCCGTTTGGCTGAGGAATTCATTCTCTCTAATCCTGACCGTATTTGACGCGAAACGGGATCACGATGGAAGCGATCATCCCGCCGCCGGGGGCATTGCTGACATCAAATCGTTGGTTAGCGCCATACAGATGCTCTAAGCGGGAACGAGTGTTGGCCAACCCGATTCCGCCGCTCTGCTCCATTCGCCAACCCGCCTGCAGGCCCGGTCCGTTGTCGCAGACCTTTAAATGCAGCATTCCCTGGTTGCGAAAGGCTTCGACAACGATGACCCCGGCGGCTTCATCCGACGATACCCCGTGGCGGATCGAGTTTTCGACCAATGGCTGCAAGATCAGGTTCGGCACCAAGGCATCAAGTGCATCGTCGGAAATCTCCATTCGCACGGTCAATCGGTCCGAAAACCGCACCTTTTGAATATCCAAATAAAGTTCGACGAACTTCTTCTCCTCGGCCAGCGGCACTTCCTGTTCGGCCGCAGAATCCAAAGCGCGCCGTAAAAGGTCGCTCAATCCCGCGATCATATCCACCGCGGGAGCGCGTGCATTTGTGCGCACCAATCCGGCGATCGTGTGCAAAGTGTTAAAAAGAAAATGCGGGTGCAACTGCATCTTCAATGATTCCAGTTGCGCCTGAGCCAGTTGCGACGTGAGTTGTGCGGCGTGTGCCTCGCGCTCGCGATATCGTTCCCGGTAATCAAAGGCATAGCCGACCCCCATGATCGCCCAATAAATAAAGAAATCGAAGAGGTAGAAGTTTTTTAGTTCCATCCGGAACTGGAACAGAAACGGATGACTATCGCTGAAGGCATCGAACGGTTCGATCACCATTTTCAACCCGGTCGCCGCTGCGCTGTGAACGGCCGCCAGTAACAAACCCGCACCCAACAGGATCAAAAGATTTTTCCACCACCACCGACCTTCGGCGGGAAACCATTTTCCTAGCTTCAAGATCAGTGGCGACAGCGCTCCCCAGACGTACCACACCATCAACTGCCAAAACGCGATCCGCAACCAAGAGTGATGCATGTTCGGGTTATGCAACATCTCGATGTAGATCTGATTGGCGTACAGCAGGCTGAACAGGGTCCAGAAGCCGAACAAAACGGCCCATTTGGGCCAATTGAAGCGGGCAGGGCTCGTCGTTTCGAAATTCGTAGTTTGGACCAGATCGTTCATCGGCAACTGTGCTATTTCTTCGTTTCCCATTTACGCATCAGGGTCATACCACAAACCGGACACGTGCCCGGCGCGTGGTAAACCGTATTATCGCACTCGGAGCCACACGGGCGGCAAGCATAACCCACGGCGGTCATCTTATTGCGGTCAACGCCGGCAATGCGCGCCTCCTGATTGGCGATCTGCCAGGCGGTGGCAAAGATCAACTGCGTCACGCGCGCAAAGTGTTCGAAGTCGATCGTACTGGCCTCGTCACTCACCTGGTGATAGTGCTCGGTCAAGCCGGTCGAGAAATAAATATACGGGATCATTTGCGCTTCAAAACTTACGCTGTCGGACGGGAAATTATCGTCCGTCAGTTCGATCGTACTTCCGACCGCTTCTTTGACGCGCCGGTTGATGGCGACCAGATCATCGGACAATCCTTTCGCGCCACCGATATAGATATAATTTGTGCTTTTCGTCGGGTGATTTAGATCGACCCCGGCGACGCCGTCCATATTGATATCGGCGGCGATGTGGTCCAGCGTAACCGTCGGTGTGCCGCCCAAATAATTAGCCGAACCGAGAATACCCTTCTCTTCTCCGGTTGGATTCAAGAAAAGTATCGAGCGCCGCGGACCAAAACCATCACGCTTTGCGGCCATGAAGGCCCGCGCCAGTTCCAGGCAAGCCACCACACCCGACCCGTCATCGGCCGCGCCGTTAAAGATCTGATCGCCTTTCAATAACGGATTGACCCCCAAATGATCGTGATGGGCGGAAAGCACTAGCACCTCGTTCTTCAGTTTCGCATCGGAGCCTTCGATGAACGCCAAGACATTTTCTGTATCGAGCCCCGGTCGCAATTGAACCCGCGCCGTGATGGTCGCGTCCTTTAATTCGAAAACGTTGGGCGCAAGCGTTTGATCGATGTTCTGCTTGATTGCGGCCACGGTCTGGCCCGAACCCGCCAAGATCTGATCGGCAAACTTGGCCGAAATATTGTAGATCTGTGGTACGTAGCTACCCTGATTCGGTGTCAACGGCCCGATACGCTGCGCGCCGGCGGAGGCCAGCGCGGAGGCGTCGGCAAAGGCTAACTGGTTGCGCGGGCCGATGTCGGAAACGATCAAGATGCCGAGCGGCCTGCCGGCTTTGACCCAAGCGTTTGCCTTGGTCAAACCTCCCGACCACCGCGAAAGTTTATGCTCCGCGGTGGGTAATAAACTGGTCGTTGCGTTCGACATCGGCTCGTCGCGTAACAGAACCAACCACTTACCGTCGATCGAGATTCCCTTAGCCGCCAACGACGCGTAGTCGTCATAACCCAAGGCGCGGTCGGCAATGCCATACCCACCAAACACTAACCCCCCGCGGCCATTCTTTGCGTTGCCCGAGGCAAAAGAAGAGAGATCATCATGCGCGGCCGCGGAAAAAGTGCTGGTCACCACCGGCTTTCCCCTTACGCTCAACTCCAGTTTCGTCTCGTTCGGCGTCAACGGGTAGAGTTGAAAGTGCTGAAAGTAGGGCTCGGGTGAATCGGCTCCCGTCGCCTGGCCCGTACCCTTCGGCGACAGACCCATCGTGCGGTATTGCTTGGCCAAATATTCCGCGGCCAGATGCTGGCCCCGCGCGCCGGTCTCCCGGCCCTCTAAAACATCGGAGGCCAAGTAATAGAGCGGCGGTGAAAGGGACGCGGCGGTGATCCCCGCTTGATATTTCTTCACCAACGCCGGGTCATCGAACGTGGACGGCGTTGGTTTCGATTGCGGGGAACGATGGGCCGCCTTCTGCGCCCGGGCATTAAACGGCAAGAGGGTTGAAGTGGTAAGTGTGATTGCAATTGCGGCGATGATGAACGGACGAAATGACTTCATATTCACATCCTTAATAGAAGAGCTATCGGAAAACCCTACTATGCGGTCAATCGATGATCTATTCGTCGTTCTTTCCGCCGGCCGCGCAATAGTGCAGTGAATGGTGGTCTAGCGGATGCCAAATGCACTTGCCCGAGTTGAAGAACATCACTCAGCAGCCGGGGAAGCTGGCAGCAGGATATCGGCCAATGCGAGTCTTCGAGCTGTGGGTAAAGATTCATTTTGGCTCAGGAGCCCGTGAAGCTGGTGACCGATGCCGCGGAACCAATAGAACCTTCTACTTCGAACATCGCTATTCACAATTGCAAATTGACCCGTTAATGTCCGCTCTGCGGGAATCGAGGTCTCATCGCGATCGCCTGTGTCTATAAATATTTAGCTCATACGGAATCACGATCCTCATGACGGTACCCGACAACGTCATCCCCCATTTTCCTCGCTTCACTGCACTTTTCGCCGAGTTCGCGGCAAACCCGAGCGCATTTCGCCGAATAGGGGCTATTGTTGCGTTTGGAATTCATGATCCGGAGAACCCATTACATGAAACTCGCAACGATAACCGTTTTCATTTGCCTGCTGCTTTGCGTAACCGCCGCTGCGCAGGA
The DNA here is from genome assembly GCA_039920205.1 of Pyrinomonadaceae bacterium. Lineage (GTDB taxonomy): Bacteria > Acidobacteriota > Blastocatellia > Pyrinomonadales > Pyrinomonadaceae > JBDSEC01. The sequence goes on along the minus strand of JBDSEC010000586.1, from coordinate 1,991 downwards.
ACCCAGGCCCCAGTTCCCCATGCTCGTTTCGTGGTCGCCTGATTCGCAATACCTTACCTTCACTGGTTTGGTCGAATCGACCAACGCCGCCGGGAAGAAGGATTACACGGGCAGTATCTATGTCTGCAAAGCTGATGGTTCGGGTTTGCGGCGGCTCACCAAAAGCGCGAATGCGGAATTTGTTTCGTCCTGGTCCGCGAAAAAGATCGCGTATTCCAAATCGACCCCGCCGGACAAAACGACCGAAGACATCGTCATCAGCAACGCCGATGGTACCGGCGCGACGCAATTGACAAAAGAAGCCGGCCGCAACTCGGCGCCCCATCTTTCCGCCGATGGCAAAAAGGTCGTTTTCACTTCGACACGTGATGGCGGCAAAGGGATGGTCTATGTCATGAACGCCGACGGCGCCGGCGCCAAGCGATTGACCACGGACCCAACCGGCGTGATCACCTTTTACAATCCGATCTGGTCACCCGATGGCAAGCGGATCATTTACTACACCGAAAAAGGTGATAAGAAGGACCAGATCTGGGTGATGAACGCGGACGGTTCCAAGCAAACTCTACTGACCAACAACATCGCACACAATTTTTATCCATCTTGGTCGGCGGACGGCAAACGGATCCTCTTCATCTCGAATCGCGATGGCGAGCAGGCGCTCTACACAATGAAAGCTGACGGCGCCGATATCAAACCCATCGCGGGAGTGAATACTTTCAATGCGCGCATGTCGCCGGATGGAAAACACCTGGCCTATGTCATGGGCAAATTCCCCAAAGCAGATATTTTCGTTTCGAACGCCGACGGGTCGAATCCGGTAAACATCACCGCGGAGAAACAATACTAAAGGTCCGGGTTTTCCTTTAGGTTGGTCGGTAAACTAAATTGTACTCCGGGACGGGCCAGTGCGATCGCACGCGGGAATTCCTCGCAATAATTCAGTCAATTTAGGCTAATATACTTAGCCATATGAGACCACTAATCTTTGCTATCGTATTGCTTATCGCTTTCACCGTCACCGCGTCCGCGCAAGAGACCAAGCTTAAGTGGTATGGCCACGCGGCGTTTTCGATCACTACACCCAAGGGTAAGGTTTTGCTGATCGACCCGTGGCTCAGTAATCCGGTAAATCCGGAAGCCAAGGGCGGCAAGGACCCGCTAGCGAATCTGGGTAAGGTTGATTACATCTTGATCACTCATGGCCATCGCGATCACGTCGGCGAGGCCGCCGAGATCGCCAAGCGCACCGGCGCGATGTTGATCGCCAATCCGGAGTTGGCCGGTAATCTGGTCAAGCTGGCCGAGTTCCCGCAAAAATCAGCCGAGTCGGACAACATCATGGGCATCGGCGGCGAGATAACCATCGCCGATGGCGAGGTCCTGGTCCACATGACGGCGGCGGTACATTCCAGCAGCGTCTATAACGCCAAGGCAGGCCCGACCGAGGCCGAGCGCGCCTATGGCGGAAACCCGGCCGGGTTTGTCATCGCGATCAAGAACGGTCCGACTTTTTATCATTCGGGCGACACGGCTTACTTCAAGGATATGGAAGTCATCGGCGAGAGCTATTCCATCGACGTAGCGCTGTTGAACATCGGCGGACACTACGGCATGGAGCCGCGCCTGGCCGCCCGCGCCGCGCGATCGGTCCGCGCCAAGGTCGCCGTCCCGCATCACTTCGGCACCTTTCCCGGTATCACCGCGACCGCCGACGGCTTTGCGACGGAATTGAAAAAGCTGAAGATCGGTTTCTATGAGATGAAGCCAGGCGAGACCGTGGTGTTTAAGGGGAAGGTGATGGGGGTTAAGGCGAAGTAAGTTTCGTTCGACCTGGCATAGTTTCCCTTTTCGTTTTTTGCACTTGACCGAGCCCTTCACGCAATTCAATGTGACGAGCACGACCGCAAAGAAGAACCCGCATCCTGATAAAAACTCGAGTAAAACTGGGAACGCGGGCGTCCTCGCCGGCAATGAGCGCAAAGCGCGAA
>JBDSEC010000585.1:0-10528 GCA_039920205.1 Pyrinomonadaceae bacterium | reverse complement strand
TAAAGCAGAGATGGTTCGTTGGGTCCGGGAAGTTCAAGGAATGCAACAGTTAGCGCTCGCGCGCACCAGTTTTTCGACCCGGTTTATGACCAAACCGCTTGTCCATACAGACGACACAGAACTGTTGCGGATGATGTTGGCCGGGGATGAAGCCGCGTTCGGGCTGCTCTACGATCGATTGCAAGGTGGCATTTACCGGTTCGCACTGCGCATGAGTTCGTCCGAAGCCTTTGCCGAAGACGTTACCCATGACGTGTTTTTGGCGCTGATGCGCGACGGCCACCAATACGATCCCAACCGTGGAACCCTGACCGCCTATCTCTACGGTATTGCCCGTAACCGCGTATTAAAACGGTTAGCCAAGGAACGGAGCATGGTCTCGCTCTCGGCCAGCGATGGCGAGGACGAGCCGTCTTATGAAGACCTGCTGGTGGCACCGGACAATCCGCTCTTGGATCTCTCGCGCGCGGAAACGGTCGTGGCGGTCCGCCAAGCGATCAGTGCGTTGCCGCTGCATTACCGCGAAGTGGTGTTGCTCTGCAACATGCACGAATTGAATTACGAACAAGCCGCCGCGGTGATCGGTTGCGCGGTGGGCACGGTCAGATCACGACTGCACCGCGCCCGGCTGTTGTTGATGGAGCGTTTACGCACGGTAGTCGCGGCCGACCGCGACGTTCCACCGCTGACGCAAGCAAAAGAAGTTGAGGCGCGCCAACCGGGATTACCCCGTGCGAGGTATGCAACATGAATTGCCAGGAATTCGAAAATATTGTGAACGACCTAGCTGCCGGGTGGCTGTGGGACGGATTGAAACGCGAGCACGGATTGGCCCATGCGGGTGAATGTGCGCGATGCTCGGCCCGGCTGGCCAATGAGCGTTTGTTGAGTTTTGAATTGGGCGCGGTCGTTCGTGAAGAACGATTGATCCGGTCCCCCTTACGGTTAAAGCAGGATCTGATGGCCGCGTTTGCGATCGAACATGCGGCTCCGGTCGCTCCGATGGCTCCATTGGCTGCGGTTGTGCCGTTCCCCAGCCGGAACCGGACTGCATATTGGGTCCTGGCGATCGCCGCGGCGATCATCTTGGCGCTGGCGTTGTTCTTGCCGCTGCGCGGATGGTTTACTCCGTCGGCAAATCATACGGCGCAGGAGACCCCGGCTCCGGCAGCCCCGGTGACTCCGAAAAATGACCTGGCGGCTCCGGCGGTCGATCCGAATAAAACTAGCACCCCGGCTAATGACGTGGTGGCCATCGAACCGAAACCCGTTGCTCCGGCCCGCGTCGTGCGCCAGCGTAAATTGGTGCAACCGAGAGCAGAAACTAATTTGGCGAATTCTGAATTGATCGCCTCGAACACCGAGCTGACTTCGGGATTTATTCCCTTGACTTATCTGGACAGCGCGACTGCGGCCGAGAATGGCGTCGTCCTGCGCGTCGAAGTTTCGCGCGACAAACTGGCCGCGATGGGTTTGCCCCTGAATCTGGATCGATCCGGCGAGACGATCAAAGCTGACATCATATTGGGCGACGACGGTGTCGCCCGGGCGATCCGATTAGTCCAGTGAAGCACTACCGGGCGGTTTATTTGTACGGAGGTCTTATGAAATTCATAGCTTATTTGCCCAAGGTCGCCAGTGTTCTATTGCTGACTTTCCTTTTTGCTTCATTAGCGTTGGCGCAACGTCCCGGCGGAGGCCCCCCTGGTGGCGGCCCCGGCGGGCCTGGTCCGGGCGGGCCGCCGCAGGGCCCGGGCGGGCCACCGCGTGGTCCGGGAGGACCGCCCCGGCAATTCGGTGGCGACCCTGAGGGGCCGCGAAGGAATGGTCCCCCACGCCCCGGAGACCGCCGACCACCCGAAGCCCAGTTGGACTTTGCCGCCGCTGAGATGTTGGGTAACCGGCAAGTGGTGAAGAATGCACCTTATTCGGCCGAGGCCGTCACCGAGATGACGCAGATCTTGGCCAACGGAACACGTATCTCGCACAAAACGACCGCGTCGGTGGCGCGTGACAGCCAAGGCCGGACCCGGCGTGAACTTAATCTTGAATCGATCGGGCCGTTCGTAGTGAATGACGATGGCCCGCCCTTGGTGTTGATCAACGACCCGGCCGCAAAGTCACACTATTGGCTCAACGCCGATGACAGATCTGCTCGTAAGATCATCGAACCCAAAAACCCGCCGCCGGGCCGCGTTGACGGACGCGACGAAGGATTCGCTCAAGGCAAGGTGGAAAACCTGGGCACGCAAATGATCGAAGGCGTTTCCGCGGAAGGTATCCGTTCTACGATCACGATCCCAGCCGGTGAGATCGGCAACGACCGTCCGTTGGAGATCGTCTCGGAGCGTTGGTATTCCGCCGAGCTTCAGACCGTGGTCATGAGCAAGCATATCGACCCGCGGCACGGCGAAAATGTCTATCGCCTGACCAATCTTAAACGCGCGGAGCCGGATGCCGAATTGTTCCGGATCCCGGCCGATTATCGCGTCCGCGAAGAAAAGCCGCCACCGCGTCGTAACGGGCCGCCGCCGGCCGAGCGTTTGGATGATCTTATGCCGCAGTTGCCCAATAATGAAAGAGATCGCCCCTAAACCGAGCAGCCAGCACTTCGTGCCAAGGCATTGATAAACAGTACAGTCCCCGTCAATCCGAGCGCCACCGACCGTTGATGAAACTCTCATCAGCGGTCGTGGCTTTTTTTGTAATTTCACCAAAGGAGCCCCCTATCCATGAAGCTAGTGAAATTTTTTCTCCTATTCTTTTTTGCGCTGGTGGTCGCCGCGGCGTTCGGACCCGCCCCGGTTTCACAAGGCCAAGGTCGATCGGCAAAGACGGCACAGAAGACCGACCGTGAAGGCGATGGGACATCGTCGATCCTCGTTCGACCCATCGAGGCGCCCGCCGGCTTTGACGATGTCACCAACGGTTTGACGGATCAAACCACCTTTACCAGCGACCGCGGCGTCTGTGAAGAACGCGAGACGATCGCGGACGGTGTCGGCCCGGTTTACAACGCCCAATCCTGTGCCGAGTGTCACCAAAGCCCGGTCACTGGCGCGGGTAGCCAAATAACCGAACTCCGCGCCGGACATTTTGATGGATCGAGTTATGAAGATCATCCCGGTGGATCATTGATCAACGACCGGTCGATATACGGTGGGTTGCAGGAGATCATTTTTCCCGGCTATGAGATCCGCGCCCTGCGAGCAACCACCAATACGTTAGGTGATGGATTTGTCGAAGCGATCGACGATCAAGTGCTGCTCAATTTGGCGGCCAGCCAACCGGGACAATCGGGCGGCATGATCGCGGGTCAAGCAGTGATGGTGCCGGTCTTGGAAGCAGATGGCATCTTGCGCGTGGGACGGTTTGGTTGGAAGGATCAGCATGCCAGTTTGGAATCGTTTGCCGGCGATGCTTACTTGAACGAAATGGGCATCACTAGTCCGATGTTTCCGACCGAAAACACTTCGAACGGAACGTCGGTCGCACCATACGATCTCGTGCCCGACCCGGAAGACGACGGCGACGATCTGGAGATATTTGCCCGCTTTATGCGCGCGACCAAAGTCCCGCCGCGTGAGCTCTCGCTGGTCAATCAGCCCAACGTCGTCGCGGGCGGTGCGGTTTTCAACCAGATCGGTTGCGCCATCTGTCATGTGACGACCTTTACCACCATGCCGTCCGGTTCGTTTATCAATGGTGGTGAGTTGGAGGTAAGTAAGGCCATCGGCAGCAAGATCATTCATCCGTATTCGGATTTTCTTCTTCATGATGTCGGCACCGGTGACGGTATCGTGCAGAATGGCGGGGCGACAACCCGGAATAAGATGCGGACGGCGCCGTTGTGGGGACTGCGCACCCATCCGCGTTTGATGCACGACGGGTTGAGCCATACCCGCACCGACGCGATCCTTCGCCACAGCGGCGAAGCGACGCAGGTGATCAACAACTACAACGCGCTCACGGCCACGCAGAGATCGCAGTTGCTGAGTTTTCTCGGTTCACTTTAGTCGATCAATTATCCGGCCCGCCTCGGCAATTGAGTGTGCCCGCGGGCCGGTGTTAGGTCCGGCGAGTATGAAAGTGTTCGGCGATCGATCTAAGCAAACCAGTCTCGCAATTCATCTGGTCCAAGACGTGACCGGCGGCCTCGTATTCCGCCGCCGCCATTGCCCGCGCCCGTTCCAACCCAAATAACGAAACGTAAGTTGCTTTCTGTGCGCGCTCATCTTTGCCGGGAGTTTTCCCCAGATCATCGGCGCTGGCCGTTACATCCAATAGGTCATCGGTTATCTGGAACAATAGACCCAGGTGGGCGGCGTACTCCGCCACCTGCTCTACCTCGCTTCGTGCGGCTCCGGCGATCACCACCCCCGCGCAGGCCGCCGCGTTGATCAGCGCACCGGTCTTTTTATGATGGATCACGGCCAACCCAACCGAATCGACCAAGGCAGCCTCGGCCGCCAGGTCCAGAGCCTGTCCCGCCACCATTCCGTCCGGCGTTCCGATCGCACCCGCGATCCGCGCGATCAGCCTCAATCGCGTATCGACGTCGAGTAATGGATCTTGCGCGATCGTCTGGAACGCCAGGGATTGAAGCGCGTCCCCCGCCAGTATCGCGGTTGCTTCATCAAATTGAATATGACAAGTCGCGCGGCCGCGCCGAAGGTCATCGTCATCCATCGCGGGCAAGTCATCATGGATCAGCGAATAAGTGTGGAGCATCTCTAGCGCCGCCGCGGTCGCCAACAAACTCTCACGCGCGGCGCCAAAAGCCTCGCCGACCGCGATCGTCAACGCCGGACGCAGACGCTTCCCCCCCGCAAACAAGCTCCAGCGGATGGCTTGATGCAGGACTTGCGGCGCGTCCGTGGGCGATGGAACCAAGCGCTCGAGCGTACGGTCCACTTCCGCCGCCGCGCCCGCCAAGTAGTCCGCCAGGTTCACCGGCTCAAAAGAGGGTTTCATCATCACTCGCCGGGTCGCTGTCTTCAGGTTGGCCATCGGCGCCGGCAAAATCGGCGACCACCGGCAGGCCCTGATCGTCGCGCAGTAGCAGTTCGATCCGGCGCTCGGCCTGACGCAGCCGCTCTTGGCATTCGCGCGAAAGCTTTACGCCCGACTCGAACAGCATGAGACTCTCTTCCAGCGGCAGGTCGCCACGTTCCAACTCGCGTACGATCTTTTCGAGTGCCGTCATTGATTCTTCAAAATTCCGCGTGGCGGAGGCCGTTTTCTTCATGCAGGTTTCCTTGGCTAATTGGGGTGCGGTAACGCATCGTTTACACCTGGTATCTTCGGCAAATTACGCGGTAATTTGGGCAGGTTGGGCGGCAACTTACCCTTCAAAATATCCGGCGTCGGCAGATCTCCCGCGATCGACGATAGGATCCGCGCCACCGCGGCATCGTCTTTCACGCCCACCACTCGCCAGCGCTCGCCATTGCGCTTCAGCATCAACTCGGTATTTCCGGCTTCCGGTGGAGCGATGGCTTTGGCCGTGTCGCCGTCCTGGGTGATCGTCATCACTCGCGGCACCATTAACGCCATCAATACGAAAGGGTAACCCTTTAGCTTGTCGCCCTTTTTACCGACTTCACCGAGCAGTTCTTTCTTCGCCCGGTCCTTGATCGTCGGCACGAAATCCTTGACCGCCTTGCGGATCTGATCGCGCAACTGGTCAGTGATCTCGCCGGGATAGAGCTTGATCGCCTGCGCGATCGCATCGTCAGCCAATCCGTCCGATACTTTGTCGGTGTCGACCATTTCATCGAACGTCTTCTGGTCGGATTGCAGGGCGGCATCGAACATAACTGCCACCGAATATCCGGGCTGCTGTTGATAGTTGCGCCAGTAGAAATAACCGCCGATCGCGGCCCCGATCACACCGATGATCGCCAACACGGCCAACACGCCGGCGATCTTAAGACAACCACCCTTGCGGCCGCCCCGGCCCCGCGCGCGCAGATCGCCGCCGCCCGCATCACCCATCGGTGCAGGCGAACTCCCACCCCCGGCCGATCCCCGGCCTAACGGAATTACAAATCGGCGCCGTGGCGCAGGTTGATTCGGTTCGGACATCAATACGTCTCCCTAATTTCGATCATCGGCCGCGTAACCCGAATGGCGTTAACTTTCCTTCGCGATAACGCGGCAATCCAGCGACCCCGCGGCCAAACGGAGGCGCACGTCATCGCCGGCGTTAACCTGTTTGGCATCACGGATCACCTCACCTTGGGCCGACAAGGCCAAGGCATAGCCCCGGCCCAGCACCGCCAATGGTGAAAGTGTATCCAGCCGCGCACCCGCCAAGGCAAATCGTGCCCGAGCGCGCTCAACTTCCGCGCGGCCCGCGGCGTGAAATTCACCCTGTTGCGCATCAAAGCGCGAACGGGCCCCGGCCAATCGCGCACGCAATCCATCAGGCGAGAGCCGGTATCCTAATTCATCGGCGCCGCGCCGGGCCTGCTCGAGCTGCCGGGCCATCAATTTTTCCAGCCGCATGCGCTCGAAATCCACCATCTGCGTTGAGGAACGCAATCGGCCCCGTACCTGTTCAAAGCCGGACGAGAGCGCTGCCTGCTGCACCCGCATTTTCTGATCCGCCACGGTCGTCCGCGCCCCACGCACGAGCCGCCGTTTAAGCTCGTCCAACTCCGCAGACAGCTGATCTTCATGGGCGGCGACCAGCTCCGCCGCCGCCGACGGAGTCGGCGCGCGCAGATCCGCGACGAAATCCGCGATCGTGAAGTCGGTCTCGTGGCCCACCGCCGAGATCACCGGAATAACCGACGAGCGGATCGCGCGCACTACCGCCTCTTCATTGAACGCCCAAAGATCCTCGGCCGAACCGCCCCCGCGTCCGACAATAAGCACATCGATCGTATCGTCGGTGCGGCCTTCATCAAGCGCAAGTTGGTGGTGTTGATTCAGCAGTGCAATGGCCCGAATAATTTCAGCGCCCGAACCGATCCCTTGCACCTTGGCCGGAGCAAACAAAACATGCACTGTTCGGGTTCGACGAGAAATGACATTCAAAATGTCGCGGATCGCGGCGCCGGTCGGTGAAGTCACCACGCCCACCCGACGCGGAAAGTGCGGCAAGGGCCGCTTTAACTCACGCGCAAACAAACCCTCGGCCGCCAACTTTTCCTTCAACTGTTCAAAAGCGATGGCCAGGGCGCCGGCGCCGGCGGGTTCGAGGCCTTCAATGGTTAATTGATAGTCACCGCGCGGCTCGTAAACCGTGATACGCCCGCGCGCGCGGACCAGCAGTCCGTCGCGTGGCTTGAACCGGATCCGTTGATTGACCCCGCGAAAGCAGCTCGCCCGCAACTGCGCACCCGTGTCCTTGAGCGTGAAATACCAATGGCCCGAAGCCGCGGCCTTGAAATTCGAGATCTCGCCTTCGATCCAAACCGATGCGTAGTGGCCTTCCAACGAGCCTTTTACGCGCGCGGTTAATTCCGTCACCGTCCACGGACGGCGTTCGGCTTCGTCAAACAGAGATGCGAGCATGGGGCTTTTCACGGCGCAAGTTAGAATTTGCCAAAGAAGCGATCGATCCTAAAATAAAGAGCCGAGTTAGTCTTGGTCTTAGAGTCGGTGACCCCCATTCGGTCATACGCGTGACCGCTATCCTGAACCAGTGCTTGACTTCCGCTAAATTCAAAGCCCAAATAACTGATCACCAATTTCTCTTCGTCGATACTTATGACGTCGTACGCCGTCGCTGGCGTCAATCCATCGTGCCCCCGAACGATCGAATCGACCAGCCCGAGAAACACCTGACGATGAAACTCAGCTTTGTCGCTTTGCTTTAGCTCGCTATTCGCGATCATAGCAACGTAGTGTCCATTCAGATCAACATAAACCTTTTCCAGTCGCTTCTCCGCCAACGATAACGCATCCTTGAATTTTTTCTGATTAAGCGCACCATACATTTCGTACTTGCCGCTGTTCCCATAGCCAGAAAAGCCGGGAGTCTCGGTATACGCCTGCCGCATCGCGCCAAAGTCAACTTTCAGATCGCCACCCTTTACGCGTTTCACGAGGGCGTCATAAGTTTCCTTCTGGTCCGTCTGCGGGATTTGCGCCGGCGTCGGAGTTTTGTCTCCCTGCGCCTTCACAGGCACAAAGGAAAGGGCTACCGCGCCGCAGAAAACGATCGCGAGAATAATTCGTTTGCTTGTATTCATAACTTCCCTTCAGCCGCCAGAGCGCTGTTCGATCTGCATGAATTCACTTATCCACCGACAAAGCCACCGCCGGACTTAGCCGGACGGCCAGATTTTCGCGGCCAACCCGCACTTTGACGTGCCGCTCGGCTTCGGCGGGCAAAGCCGAATCGTACGTGAGCGTGTATGACATCCTTAACTGGCCCACCACATCATCATAGGCCTGCTGTAATTCTTCCAACCGCCTAATCGGATAGTACACGCCCCCCGATACCTCGGCCAAACGCCGGCCCTCGGCATCGGCTACCGTAGTGACCGTCAGGTATCGGCGGCGCATGGGGTCCGCGGTCGCACCCGGCTTCGTGATGGCGCCCTCGGGGATCAACCCCGATGGTATATACAGCGGATAGATCTGCGCGCCTGATTCGAGAATGGCGTCAACCAACGCGCCAAACGGCACAAATGAGCGATTGTCGTCACCGTCTGAAAGGATAACCACCGCGGTGCGTTGGCTGCGCACGGGCTTTAGCGTCTCGACCAGAACATACCCGAGGGAATCATAAAGCGCCGTCGCCCCTCCCGCATCGATCTTATCCAACTGTTGTGAAAGATAGCGCCGGTCGGTCGTAAAATCAGAAACCAGTTTGATGTCGTCGCGAAAACTCACGATGGCAATACGATCTTGCGGACTCGCCGTATCCAAAAAGTTTCGCGCCGCCTTGCGAATGAAATCGATCCGTTCGGTAACGCTTCCCGAGACGTCCAGCAAAAGTACCAAATTGAATGGCTCGGTCGCCGGCACGATCGCCGTGACCGGCCGCGCTTGGTCGTTTTCCCAGACCGTGAAATCCGCCGGCGACAGACCAGACACTTCGCGGCCGCGCCGGTCGGTAACGTTAACATTGATGCGGGCCTGATGCGGCCCTACGTAAGTAGCCAGCGGACGGGCGGTCCCGCCGTCGATCAAGGTCGGCGGACGCCGGGGCGGCGGCAAGGTCATGGCGTAATCACCAAAGAGCTTTGGCGCCACCTTACGCATGGCCTCGACCAAGCTGCTTTCACCACTGCGGATGATCACTTTCGCGGCTTCGGTCAAAGGCCGCTCGCGCAGATCATTCGGGACCATTTCCGGATCTACATTCAGCAGCATGATCCCGCGCCGCGTGGTGAAGTTAAGTTCGATGCGTGCATCGCGTTCAGCCTCTTGGTTGCCGAGTTTGGTTTTCAACACGAAAAGGCCACCCGCCTTTTCCTTGGGCTGGGGCAACGCGACGTCACTAAAAAGCCGCGGCTTGCTGACCGACCATTGCCAATTCAATCGCACGGCATCCAGCGGGACATCGGCCCGGATGGTTCCCGTATCGGTCAAAACTTCGGCCGAGGCGGGCGACCCCTGTATATCGACGGCACCGGAATCGCTGGTCACTTTGATCTTCGCGCCGGCGGGAACCGTGATCGTGAGATCTATGCGGCGCGTTGCGGACTTTTGCTTAAGTTCAACGCTGACCTTACCCCCGGCGGCCGACGCGCTGATCTCGCCCTCGCGCACGGCGGAATCGGGCGACGTCGCGCTGACCGTCACATGCGTGTTTGCTTTATCTGACGCGATGGTCACGCGGCCGGCCGTATTATGAACGACGATCTCGACCGATTTCGCTGCCGGAAACTCGCGATGCCAGGAATGTGAAGACGTTTGGGCGGACGCCTCTGACAACGCCAGGGCGCAAAGGAAAAGCAGCAAAACTGAACAAATATTGCGATTGAAATTCATCACAAGCGGAGTGGCTTACCTACGGCAATGTTGCCGATATTCTAACATGTAGCCCCCTTGGATGAGACGCTGAGCGGGTTGGTTGCGACCATAACCGACCGGAACGGGTTGTTTGTTACTATCGCGTGGAACGGGCGTTTGTGCTTAACCGTTCGCGCATGCGGCGTTGCCACTGGGCGTGGGGGCGGTCTGAGTCCTCCATATCCCGCAGGAGCGTTCGGATGGGCTCTCCCCCGGCTTGACGCGTTTTGAGGTATAGCAAGGCCGTGATCACGGAAGCGATGCTCCCCAGCAGGATCTGGGCCGGCAGCCATACCAGCGGGAACACTAGATTCAAGAGGTCTGGCCCGTTTTGGATCTTTAGGACCTTGATCACCAACGCCAAGAAGCCACCGGTGAAACCGGCTACGACGATAGGGACCAGAAACTGCAACGAAAACGTGGCTACCACGGTGCGTTTCGATCGACGGGTCAATTGAAAAGATCTGCGTAATGCGGCTAGACGTAAGGCGTCCAGTCCGGATATATTTTCCATCATGACCACGGGAACGGTTAGCGCAAACCCCAACATCAT
>JBDSEC010000584.1:0-3217 GCA_039920205.1 Pyrinomonadaceae bacterium | reverse complement strand
TACTGGATGGTCTTTTCCGAGCGGATCGACCGACTGCTAAATGGCGAGGTGTTTACTCGTTCGGCGGGCATCTATGCCGCACCCAAGGGATTGCACGCCGGCGACAACATTTCGGTTGATGAGTTATTGGCTTATTTGAAGACCGCCGGGTATGTCGAAAAAAATACTGCCGGCGATGCACTGCGCGGGCGTTACCGTTTAGAGGATCTCACGGTCAAGGGCAGTAGTTACGCTCCGGTCAAACCAAAACCCAAACCGGCGGCCAAGCCCGCCGCGCCCCCGGCACCAACGGTGTACAAAGGCGGCGCCGTCATCGAGATCGAACCCAGCGGCGACGCCAATGTTGACGGGCAGAAGATGTTCCATCCGTTGCGCGTACAGTTCGCGGCGGGCGGAACCGCGATCGCCAGCCTGGGCGATCTGACTACCCACGTCCCGTACCAATCGGCCGAGGTCGAATCGGTGCTGATCAGTTCCGTGGCTGGCCAAGACCGTTCTAAACGGCGGGTGATCGGTTTCAACGATCTACCGCCGCATTTGATCAAGGCCATCACCACCACCGAAGATCGCGCCTTCTTTGAGCATTGGGGCATAAACGTGCGCGGTATCGTGCGCGCCTTGTTCCGCCGCTACGACGCGGACCCGAAATCGCCCCTGTCCAACCAGGGCGGTTCCAGCATCACTCAACAGTTGGTCAAGAACCTATTGCTCTCGCCCGAGCGGACCTGGAAGCGAAAGCTGTCCGAGGCCTACATGTCAGTCATCTTAGAAACGCGTTTGTCCAAGCAGGAGATCTTCGCGCTCTATTGCAATCAAGCCTATCTGGGCCAGCAGGCCGGATTTTCTATTAATGGATTTGGCGAAGCGGCGGCCGCCTATTTCAACAAAGACGTCACCAGCGTCACCCTGCCGGAAGCTGCCTTCCTGGCCGGGATCATTCGCAGCCCGAACCGTTACAACCCCTATCGCGACCCAGACACTGCGACGCAACGGCGAAACCAAGTGTTGGATTCGATGGTCGAGAATAATGCGATCACCGCCGACGAAGCCGCGAAGGCCAAGGCCGTGCCGCTGAAAGTTGTGCCCTCAAAGACGCGCATCGACCTGTCCGACGCGCCGTATTTCACCGACTACGTTCAGAACCAACTTTCGGACATCGTCGCCGATTCCAGTACCACCCAACATTTACGTATCTACACCACGGTGGATCTAGATCTACAGCGCGCGGCCTATCGGGCGGTGAACAAACAGTTGGACATATTGGACAAGATCGTCGCCAAGCGCGGGATCGAAAGCGGGACCTTGCAGGCCTCGCTGGTGGCCATGAAGGTGAAAACCGGCGAGGTGGTCGCCATGGTCGGTGGACGCGATTACACCAAGAGCCAGTTGAATCGTGCCACCGATGCCATGCGCCAGCCTGGTTCGGTTTTTAAACCGTTCGTATATGCGACCGCTCTAAATACCGCCTACGACCCGATACCGCGCGTGATCACCGCGGCAGATGTCTTTAAGGACGAGCCAAAAACCTTTTATTTCGAAGGGCAAACCTATACACCCGGTAACTTTGGCGATTCGTACACCAACGGACCGCTGACACTTCGGGATGCGATGGTGCGCAGCAAGAATGTGATCACCGTAGAAGTGGCGATGGAGGTTACCATCGGCCGCGTGATGGCGTTGGCCGCCAAAGCCGGACTACCGCATGTCGATAAGGCCTATCCCTCGATGGCTTTGGGCGCGAGCGAGGCCACGCCCCTGCAGATCGCGTCGGCCTATACGGCATTTGCGGCGAACGGTTCGCGTATCACTCCGACCGGGATCAACCGGGTCACCACCGGAACCGGAACAACCATCGCGGCGCCCACCGGACAACGTAACGAAGTGATCCGCCCGGACGTTGCCTATCTGATGACCGACATGTTGAAAGATGTGGTCAACCGGGGTACGGCGGCTAATTTGAATTCACGCGGGTTTCACAATGTTCCGGGTAAGACCGGTTACGCGGGCAAGACCGGAACGTCCCGCGACGGTTGGTTCGCCGGCTTTACGCCCGAGATCGTTTGCGTGGTTTACGTAGGGTTCGATGACGGCTCGCAATTGGGCATTACGGGCGCCGACGCGGCGTTGCCGATCTGGTCTGATTTCATGACCGCCGCCTTGAACGAGCATCCGGAATGGAATGGCGATTGGACCCGCCCCGAGAGCATTCAAGAAGCCGAGATAGACATTCGTACTGGCAATGTGATCGGCGCACCGGCCGAGGTGGCCGAACCAGAGATCGACCCAAACGTTCCCTACGATCCAGACCGGCAGCCGATCCCCGAATCGACCCCGGCCGTTGCCAACACCAACGTGCCGGTTGAATTTCGCCGCAAAGAATTGTTCATCAGCGGAACCGTGCCCGGCGGAGTGCGCGATCCAATGCCGGATGACGGCACCGAGGCGCCACCGGTCCCGGACATCACTCCGTACGACCCGGACCTGACGCCGACACCATACCCCAACCCGGGTGATGATCCGGCCTTGCGGCCCGAGCGGAGCGCACCACGCAATTCGCCTAGTGATGTGAACGGTACGGTGACCTTGGACATAGACCCGACCACCGGATTGATCGCGGTTCCGACCTGTCCGGTGATCCGTACGAAGACTTTTGTCATCGGCAAGGAACCGCATCAATATTGCGGCCCGCAATATCACGGCGGTCAAGCGCTGCCAGTGGATCGACCGTTTCGGTCGCCGCCGTAAGCGTTTCCCATTATATTCTTGCCATTGGGCCATTTGGTAGAATAAGATTGAGTGGTGAATATGAACTATAAAGTCGTGATCCACGAATCTGACGAGGGTTTCAGCGTATCGTGCCCCGGTTTGCCCGGCTGCTGGTCTCAAGGAAATACTGAGGCAGAGGCGCTGGAAAATATCCAAGACGCGATTCAGGAGTACCTTCTGGCGATCGACGATCTCGTCGTTGGCCAGGAAGTTCGCGAAGTGAGGGTGGCGGTCTAACGTGCCCAAAATACCCGGCGTTAATCACCTTGACGCAGTCCGTGCCTTGGAAAAGGCCGGATTTTTTATTTTGCGCCAAGGAAAACACCTGGTAATGTCGGATGGCATTCGAATCGTAGTCATCCCACGCCACAACCCCGTAAATGCATTTACCATGGGCGGTATCGCACGGGATGCAGGGCTTAACGTTGAGCAGTTTAGGAAACTTCTCTGA
>JBDSEC010000583.1:0-2835 GCA_039920205.1 Pyrinomonadaceae bacterium | reverse complement strand
GAAAACGTCATTCTTTCTCCCGCTCCAAACCAATTGTGTACTTATTGCATCAAAGAAAGTGAAATTTCTTTTTATCGACGCAAAATTAATGAGCCGTTTTTAGCAGCGCGCGTTGGATGACCAACTCTTCTTACTTGGATGCACGCGAATATCGTTAGGTGGGCATGTATTAACGATGTTCGGCAGTTTAACAGGGAGTTAACGGTGATTTCAACCTTTAAATGCTAAATGTTGGAAATATTACAGTTGTGGCCTTCACTCGCCACTCCACCACGCTGGATGGTGAATGGGTGGCAAATTCGTTGACAACCAGGTCCGGGCGCTCCTAGAATCGCGCTTAATGAAGGATCAGCGGCCCGACGCCGCCCCACTTGCCCAAGTGCGACCAGAAAAGCGACCCGTCACCATTGAAAGTATCCGTTCGGAGCATCGCTCGCGTCGCGAGCTTATCGGAACCCGGTTGAGCGAATTCCGTGCGGTTTGGTCTGAGGGCACGGACGAAGATTTATTTGCCGAATTGGTTTACTGCATTTTCACTGCGGGCGCGTCGGCCAAAATGGGTGCCCGGGCAGTCGAAGCGATCAGGCCGGTGCTATCTACCGGACCGGCTATTGAGCTGAACGAACGGCTTTTGGGAGTTCACCGCTATCCGCGGGCGCGCGCCGGATATGTGGTCGTGACCCGGGATTTCTTGACTCAAGATTGCAGGTTACGGCTCCGCGACCGATTGAGCAGTTTTGACGATCGAGACGAACGCCGCGATTGGCTTGCTCGTGAACGGGGTATTAAGGGGCTTGGTTACAAAGAATCGAGTCACTACCTTCGTAATATCGGCTTTTCCGGGTATGCGATATTAGACAAGCATATATTGCGTTGTCTGTTCGAATTGGAGGTGATCGATTCACCTAAACCGCCAACTACGCGCGGTCGTTATTTGGCAGTGGAAGAAAAGTTGCGCGGATTCGCGCACGAGATAAAGATCGATTTCGACGAGTTGGACCTGGTTCTTTGGTCGTTCAAGACCGGCGAGGTCCTAAAGTAGGAGCTGGCGCCACCTATAGATCTTGAGGAATTCCGTCATGAGTAAGTCCCTGTATTCCGACGTCCGGTCTTCCCGGGCTAACGTTCCGAAGCACTCAACTATTTTGCGTATTGGGATCACTGCGATGCCGGCCCTGTTGATCGCGGTGGTCGCCTGGTCGGTCTTCACGGTGGGCGTTGGCGCCAGGCCCGTCGCAGGTGACGGAACCCTGAAGCGGGCCGAAAAAGCCCTTCATGAAGGTGAATTCAGCGAGGCCGACAAACTGTTCCGGGAAGTTTTGCAGAACGACGGCAAGGACATAAATGCTCGTTGCGGGCTTAGCTATGCGCTTTTGAAACAGCATAAATTGAATGAAGCCTATGACCAGGCGCTCGTTGCGGTGAATCAGGATCCACTGTCGGCGCGGGCGCGGTCGATCCTCGGCACGATCATGTTGCGCACCGGAGATTTCCCCAAGGCGATGACGGAATTTCGTTCGGCGCTGAGCATCAACGAAAACACTGCGTTGGCGATCGCGGGGATCGCCCTGATCGATTTTTACGAGAACCGGACGCGGGAGAGTCTGAACGGGTTGCGGCGGGCCAGCTTTTTGAGCCCCGACGAGCCGGATTTTGTTTTTGAAATGGGTCAGATCGCGGCCCGCAGCGAACACTACAAGGAGGCCGCCGATTCTTATGAACGGTTTTTGCGGATCGCGCCTAAGACCGATTCCGACCGGCGCGATCGGATCCGTGGGTTGATCGACTTTCTGCGTTATTTGAATTTACAGGGCTCGCTGTATGTTGCCGGGGGCGAGGAGCGGACGACGGTCGGGTTCCGCTCGCCGGATAGCCGTCCGCAACTTGACGTCCGAATTAACGGCAATCGGAAGCCGTTGAATTTTGTGTTGGACACCGGTTCTGGAATGTCGGTGATCTCGGAAGAGACGGCACAACGGCTAGGTGTGCGCGAGATCGCGCGCGGTGGTCAGGCCCGAGGCGTTGGCGGTCCAGGCCGGTTCGACATTGTCTACGGGTTTGTAAAGACCTTGGAGATAGGTGGCGTCCGGATGGAGAACGTCCCCGTTTACATTAGAAAATTTTATTCCAATAACGGTGTCGATGGCTATTTGGGTTTGGCGGTGATCTCGAAGTTCGCTGCGGTGGCGGACTATAAGAACAACTCGTTTACCCTGCAGCGTCAGAACGGCCGCGATCCTGCGGAAATGTGGCAAACGCTTTATCGGGTTCAGGGTGCCGCGGTTGATTCGACGGGCAAGGAAACCTTGCAGATCCCCATCCGTACCACCAGTAGCGGCTTTCTCAGCGGCGAAGTTCAGATCGACGGTGTGGCCGGTAACCTGAATTTCATTATTGATACCGGTGCTTCGATCTCGGTCGTAGGTGAATCGCTATACAAGCGCGAAGACCTAAAACAGTTTGTTAGCCGGGATCCGCTGCGCATCTATGGCGCTGCCGGGGTGACGGAAAATGTGATCGCCTTGTTGTTGCCGAAGATCCGCCTAGGGCCACACCAAAGCGAGAACATCTCGGCTGCGGTGCTTGACCTAGGAGTTGTCAACGAAACGACCGGCTTTGAACAGATGGGTATAATTGGTGGTAATTTTCTGAAAAATTATCGCGTTACCTTCGATTTTGCGCGCGGATATATTACGCTGGAACCGATCGGCAAACGAGGTAGTGGGGCAGAGCCGGTGCGTAGTGGAGAAAGCCCGCAGCAAACATGAAACGAAGTTTATATTTGGAGACGTCCGTGGTGGGCGCCTATCTGGACAATGGGGAACCCTTCCGGCG
>JBDSEC010000582.1:0-19998 GCA_039920205.1 Pyrinomonadaceae bacterium | reverse complement strand
TTACGTCGCGCATTTTAGTTCTACGGACCTGATCGTCGATCAGGCGGGGCGCGACGCGATGTTCAAAGAGGGCATGCCGTTGAATGACCGGTTGGTTTGGACGGATGCCTGGAATGACAACTGGATGAATACGAACTTTAAGATCAACACGATCACGGCTTCGAATGGCGTTACGGATGGGAACCGGACGGTGCTGATCCATTTTCCGCAAAACTACTACTTGATCCTGTTCGCGAGTTCACCCGAACTAAGCATCAATGCTTTGTATACTGCCGGGGTGGCGGCGTTCAAAGCCGGCATGCAACATAATTTCTAGCTATTGAAAATCGACTGTTGATAACTGGGTTCGGACGGCCCGGTTATCAATGGTCGAAGCCGATCGCAATTGCCCGGCGCCCGTATCTTAGCTAACCAGATCCATTTGATCCGCGCTGCAGACAGCAACCAACTTCAAACTCAGTTGTGCGTTTTCAGTTGACGAACAACAAAACATTACTTGGTTCCGTCGACCCGCTGGGCACCTGTCAACCTCAAATTCGGTCCTGCGTTTTCAATTGTCAATCGCCCTTCGCGCCAGCAAGCACTCGCATATTTCGCAACTCGCGACCACGGACAGCAACTCGCGCCGTTTTTCACGGGAACAGGCCCCAGTTGCTTGCGCTAATCGCGTTTTAGACGGTAAAGTAACGGCGACTACTTATCCCCAAGGCTCTTCCCGGAAAATTGAATAGGCAGCGGAGGTTTCTTCCTAATGGCGATTGAAACTGATTATAGTAAATCCAGCAATCCGTTTCTGGCGGTATTTCGTCCCTATATTCCGGCGGGCGCGAATTTGCGCGAATTGACTCCTTTGCCATTGATCGTCGGCACGCTACTAGGAATGGTATTTGGTGCCTCATCGCTTTACCTGGTCTTGAAGGTAGGGCTTACGGTAAGCGCTTCGATCCCGGTCGCGGTCATCTCGATCACGTTGTTCCGCATCTTGTCGAAGTTCGGTATGCGTGACGCGACGATCCTCGAGAACAACATTGTTCAGACCGCGGGTTCGGCCGGTGAATCGATCGCCTTTGGCGTCGGTGTCACCATGCCCGCGATCATGATCCTCGGCTTCGACCTAGAGATCACCCGCGTAATGCTGGTCGGTGTGTTGGGCGGTTTGTTGGGTATCTTAATGATGATCCCGCTGCGCCGCGCGTTGATCGTGGACCAGCACGGCTATCTGAAATATCCCGAAGGCACGGCCTGCGCTGAAGTGTTGAAGGCCGGCGCCAGCGAAGAGTCGCGGGCCGCGGCGTCGGAAGGGGCGGTGGGTAAAGAGGAAGACGATTCGGCCTCGGGCGCCACGACCATCTTTGCCGGTTTCGGCGTCGGCTTGATCTACAAGGTCGCCATGGTGGCGTTAAAAGGCTGGAAAGACACCCCCGAGAAGATCTTCGGTGCGCCGTTCCGGGCTGGTTCGGTTTCGGCCGAAATTTCGCCCGAGTTGCTCGGCGTCGGCTACATCATCGGACCGCGCATTGCTTCGATCATGTGCGCGGGCGGTGTGTTGGCTTATTTAGTACTGATCCCGGCCATCAAGTTCTTTGGCTCGGGCATGACCGAGCCGTTGGCTCCGGGAACTGTGCCCATTAGTGAAATGAGCCCCGGACAGATCCGCGGTGCTTATATCCTATATATCGGCGCGGGCGCGGTGGCTGCGGGCGGCATCATCAGCCTGTTCCGTTCCCTGCCCACCATCTGGCATGGATTGAAGGGCGGTCTGGCCGATCTGCGCGGTTCCAAAGGTACCGGCGATTCGGTCGTACCGCGCACCGATCAAGACATGTCCATGAAGGTAGTGGTCGGCGGCATCATCGTTTTGATCATCGCTATCATGGCGTTCCCGCAATTGGGACTGGTGCTTAATATTTTGGGCGCGATCTTGATCGTAGCGTTCGGCTTCCTGTTCGTTACCGTTTCATCAAGATTGACCGGTGAGATCGGATCGTCCTCGAACCCCATCTCGGGTATGACGGTGGCGACCCTTTTGCTAACCTGCTTGATCTTTTTGATCGTAGGCCGGACCGGCCCGGACCGATACGTGACGGCCTTGTCGATCGGTGCGATCGTTTGTATTGCGGCCTCGAACGGCGGCACGACCTCGCAGGATCTGAAGACCGGTTTCATCGTCGGTGGCACGCCGCGATTACAGCAGATTGCGATCTTGGTGGGCGCTCTGGCTTCTGCCTTGGTGTTGGGTCCGATCTTACTGGTACTGAACGATAACGGCACGGTCTATGTCACGCCGACTACGTTGGCGAAATTCGAAAAGCAAGTAACCGTGCCGGCCGTGCCGGGTATGGTTCCCTACACCGGCGACGTCAAACCGAACGAACCGGGCGATTACCAGGTACTGAACAACGAACCGGTAGCTCCGTCTAAGACTCCGCCGGTGGGTGACCTGGATCCGGGTAAATATTTGGTGGATGGCACGGGCAAGGTCCGGTACAAGCTCGAGACCAACTTCCCGAAAGAACTGGTGGTTCCGCCCGGAACGAAACTGGGACCGCCCGAGAAGATCAAGGGACAGCAAGGTGCGGGCGACACGAACGATTACCACGTTTGGCAAAAGACCAATGCTGATGGTGGTGCTCCTCCGGGCCGCTATTTGGTGAACAACAGTGGCGTCGTCACCTACTTGGCCGACCCCGGCATCAACGGCGTTCACAAGTATTTGCCCAATGGATCGGCGGTGACCAAGTACGACGCGCCCAAGGCCACCTTGATGTCATATATCATCAAGGGGATTCTGAACCGCGAACTTCCGTGGGGCTTGGTTCTGCTGGGCGTGATGATCGCCATCGTGTTGGAGATGTCGGGTATTCCTTCGTTGGCCTTCGCGGTCGGTGTGTATCTGCCGTTGTCTTCGTCGTCACCGATCTTTGTTGGTGGCATGGTCCGCTGGTTGGTCGATTTCTATATGAGAAAACGGCTGGCGCATAAGAAGTTGACCGAGGAACAATTGGTCGCCGAAGGCGATAAGAGTGGCGGGGTACTAATGGCTTCGGGCTATATCGCGGGCGGCGCGATCGCGGGTATTATTATCGCGATCATGACCGAACGCCTGGCGGGTATCACCGACAAGCTGACCAAGTGGTCGGCCGCCAACAATCCGTTCTTCGAAGGCGAAGGCCATCATTACGCGGATATGTTGTCGATGATCCCGTTCATTATCATCGTTGGACTGCTCTACGTGGTCGGGCGAGAATGGCTTTTGGGCAGCAAAACGAAAAAGGCTTGATCGCTGAAATTTAACGATTGCCGATAATGTGCAGCGTGCTACAATTTACGTAGGGCGCTGCACATTCGTTTTGGCGCCGTTATCTCCCGCTACTTTTTTGAGGGTTGTCTGTCCATGCAATACCGATCCATTCGCACATTTTTATTGGTTTCTGCGTCCGTCTTTTCGATCTTGATCGGGTTTAATCCGTCGATGGTTCAGGGACACAACTACCGGGCACCCGCGGCCACCACGCCGCAATCGAACCCGACCACACCGACCGAAACCGCCAAGTTCGTATACAAAGCGTTGTTCGAGAAGCGGTTCCGCGACGCCTTTAATTTGTCGGTTTTCAAACTGGCGATCGAAGGGATGAGTGACGTCGATTTTAACGAACTGCGCCCGGAGTTCGAGGCCATGGCCGCCGAGAGCGACAAGATCGAATTCACCGGCGAGCAGATCTCGGGTGAGCAGGCGACCGTGTATGCCAAAGTCCTGGATGACAAAGGAAATCCACAGGTAGCGCCGATACCGTTCATCCGGCGCAATGGCACCTGGATCTTCGGCGATGACGACACCTTGGCCGCGGTGCAAAAGGACGGGAAGAACTATTTCTTTAATATCCGCATTCAGACGCACGAAGAAGATGCCAAGAAAATGTTCGAGCGCATCGTCAAGGCGCAGATCGTTCATGCTTCGAAAAATGCCGGCGCCTTTGGTGATATTAGAACGTTGGTGACAGAAGAGCTTTTGCCCGAGGATATCTTGGGTACCCGATCCACCGGATACAAATACAGCATCACCATCGCGAAGGATGGAAAGAGCTACACCGCCGCCGCGGAGCCCGAACGTTATGGGCGTACCGGCAAGCTGTCGTTCTATCTGGAAAGTTCGATCTTGAATAGTAAGGACAACGGCGGCAAGCCGTTGAAGAATTAGGCCCGTAACTCAAGAACAATTTTAGCCGCGGATTTACGCGGATGACGCGGATCTGAAATGAATACAGGTCGCGCGATAATAGCTCAGCGTTTCCCAGTCCCGCCAGGGACGAAATGTTTATAGTTATCGGATCCTACTAAATTGGCCCAGCTCCTTCAGGAGCGAAATGTTGACCGCGGAACATTTCGCTCCTAAAGGAGCTTTGATTATTCCTCGTCTGCCAATTGCTATAAACATGCCACTCCTTATGGAGTACCGAGCCGGTCGCACAACCTACTCATCCACGAGTTCAACCAAATGATACGCCCGCGCGCCTTTGCGCAACACCAAAAACTTGCCCTCGATCGCAGTTGATTCGGTTGCAGTGGCCTTTGCGTCCGAAACCTTCACGTTGTTCAACGAAACCCCACCGCCGGCCAACAAACGCCGGGCTTCGCCCTTTGACGGGACCAGGCCCGTCGCGGCTAAGAGTTCAGACAACTGCATTCCTTCGCCGGCAAAACCCGCGCGCGGTAATCGGGTCGAGGGAACATCGCTAAAGATATCCGCCACTTCACCTGCGCTCATGCCCGCGATCTCGCCCCCGAATAGAACGCGCGTCGCGGCCATGGTTTTCTGTAATTCGGCTTCGCCATGAACAAACCGCGTCACTTCCTCGGCCAATCGTTTCTGCGCCTCGCGTTTGCCCGGGTCGGCGGTCATCGCCGTTTCCAGTTCGCCGATCGCCGGCTGGTCCAACATCGTGAAGTATTTCAGATAATTGATAACGTCACGGTCTTCCGTATTGATCCAAAACTGATAGAAGCGATAGGGCGAAGTCAACGCCGGATCCAACCAAACCGTGCCGGCTTCGGTCTTGCCGAATTTTACGCCGCTGGCCGTCGTTACCAAGGGGACGACTACGCCATGCGCCCGGCCGCCGCGCAGCCGCCGCACCAAGTCCATACCCGACAAAATGTTACCCCACTGGTCACTGCCCCCCAATTGGAAGGTACAGTTGTACCGATCAAAGAGCATCACGAAATCGTATGATTGCAGCAGCATGTAGCTGAATTCTGTGTAAGAGATCCCCTCTTCCGATTCGATCCGCCGTTTCACCGATTCCCGGTTCAGCATCTGGCTGACGCTAAAATGTTTGCCCACCTGACGCAGGAAATCCATCATTGTCAATTGGCCCAGCCATTCGGCGTTATCGACCAATTGCGCGGGATTCCCGGGTGCGTTGAAATCCAACCATTTCCCCAACTGCGCGCGGATTCCGGCCAGGTTGATCGCCAACTGCTCCGTGGACAATAAATTACGCTCTTCACTTTTGCCGCTGGGGTCGCCTATCATGCCGGTGCCGCCGCCGACCAGGGCGATCGGCGTGTGGCCGTATTGCTGCAGCCGGACCAAATTCATGATCTGGAGCAAGGATCCCACATGCAGGCTGGCCGCCGTCGGATCGAAACCGATATAGGCGGTGATCTTTTCTTTGGCCAAGGCCTCGGCCGCCTCAGACGAGGCGTCGAACACGAGGCCGCGCCACTTTAGCTCTTCAAACAGATTCAAAATCGCAGCTCCTGATACGTAATTTGCGAACGGAAATATTAACACAGCCTCTGGGGTTCAACCTTTAACCCGTTTAGAGGCGGTCTTTGACCGCCGGGCTTGGGTTAAGCGATGACCGGCGGTCAAAGACCGCCTCTAAACGGATAAACGGTATATTCATATCCAATCCTGCGAACAATTAAGCGAATTCATACGCTTAGAAAATTTTGCAATTAACCCGACGTTAACGAATGGCGCGCAAATTGGTAGAGTATAAATGGACGCATAGTGCGGGAAGGACGTTTTTCATGGCGGATATCAAGCGGATCGGCGTATTGACCGGTGGCGGAGACGCGCCGGGTTTAAATCCGGCGGTCAAAGGTTTGGTCTATCAGGCTTCGACCCAAGGTATTGAAACGATCGGGCTATTGGACGGTTGGCGGAGTCTGTTGAACCCGTTGGCCGAAACGATGCCCTTGGACCGTTACAAGGTGCGGCGTTGGGATCGCGATGGCGGCACCAATTTGGGTTCGTCGCGTACCAATCCATTCAAAGCGGCGGATGAAACGGGCAAACGCCGCGATCGATCCGGCGAGGTTTTTGACAACATCAAGGCGCTCGGTCTGGACGCGATCATCGCCATGGGTGGCGAAGATACCCTGGGGGTCGCGGCCCGGCTCTGGCAACAAGGCGTCCCGGTGGTCGGTGTGCCGAAAACCATCGATAAAGATCTGGCCGGTACCGATTACACCGTCGGTTTCGATACCGCGCTGCGCAATGTGACCGAAGTCATCGAGCATTCGCGTACACCGGCGGGTTCGCACGGTTGGGTGCAAGTGATCGAGGTCATGGGCCGCCACGCCGGTCATCTGGCGCTTTGGTCCGGGGTCGCAGGCCAGGCCGATATGATCTTGATACCCGAATGGCCGTTCCGTTATGAGAAGGTCTTTTATCACCTGGTCGATCGTATGGGTGACACCAGCCGCGGGCGCCAAACGGGCAAGCCGCGCTACTCGGTGATCGTCGTGGCCGAAGGGGCCTATGCCGAAGACGGTGAAATGGTTACGGCCGACGGCGGACATGACGCGTTTGGACATGTGCATTTGGGCGGGATCGGTGAGGTGCTCGCCCGCAAGATCATGGCGGAAACTCCCTATGAAGCGCGCATGGTCAAATTGGGCCATCCGCAACGCGGCGGTCCACCGTCGCCGGTCGATCGCATCATGGGATTGATGTTTGGCGCCCGCGCCGCCGACGCCGCGGCCGCCGGTGACTTCGGCAAAATGGTTTCGTCTCGCGGCATCGCTCCCGCCTGTGATATCTCGTTGGTGGATATCGAAGAGGTATTAGACAAGATCAACGTGGTGGACGTCGAAAGGCATTACGACAAAGAACGGTATCATTTGAAGGGGATAGGAATGTGAGCGGGCGAAGGCCGCTGGGTTGAGGATTAGGGATTTGGGGTTAGGGACAGAGATTGTGATCCTGACCTATGAAATGCTAGGAGCTGTTGCGGCGAAATTCAATCCTTATGGTCAACGCCATTGGTTCTTATGCCCCTAAGGGGCAAAATTCGAAAGCCTAGGGCAACGCCCTAGGTAAGCCCAAACAATCGAGAGCCCTGAAAGGGCGTAATTCCGTAATGCAATTGTTTGTTTCGCCCTTTCAGGGCAAGAACGGTAACAGAAAGCCCAGCGCGATGCGCTGGGCTTTCGAATTTTGCTCTTTCAGAGCGGTAAAACACGAGGGGAAGTCACTTCCGAGATTTGACGCAGAAGGTCAATACGAACTCTACTTGGTTGCCTTGATCTTCCTCATAACCATCAGATCTTCCAACTCGAGATGCGGCGTTTGGTTCCCACCAAGGCCCTCGATGCCAACGCCGACGCTCAAACGGTAACCCGTGCATTCCAATGCTACGTCACGCAGGTCCTCTGAATCGCGGATCTCCTTATCATTCCAATCATAAAACGATCGCCACCGACCGCTGATCTGCAATAGATCCGACACGTGCGAGACAAATTCGCTCTCGCCGATCCACTGATTCGTCACCGGCCAGGCAATGCGCAGATAGGAAACGCGTCCCTGATAAAACTCGAACTCCAACTGCTGGATACCTTGAAAGATCGGCTCGGCCTTCATATTGGACCCCAGATCCGCCGCCCACACGGTCGCTCGGCTCAATCCCTTACCCCGATCGACCAGCGTTGAAAGGCGCGGGAAAATCGCGCGCAGTTCGGCTTCGGTGAGACCAAGCCTAAGGCCGCCGATCTCGGGCGCACCGTCCGGACCATCCGTGCAGACGCCCGCTTCGATGTTGACGGATTGCGGCGAAACATTGGTGGTCGAATTCGTACTTGACGCGGACGATGGAATCACCCCGGCAAATGGATCGGCGTCCAAACGGTATCGCGAGCCGTAGTAATCTGCGATCGCTTGGTAGTAGGCCAGCCGCGCCGCGGCATAGGCGCTCTGCGCATCGTTCACCTCGAGCAACGTAAGCTTGCCTTCATGATAGCCGGCGAAAACCGTGTTCAAATTCCGTTCGGTGATCTCGGCCGCTTCTAGCGTGTACCGAATGCGCTGAAACGCCGACGCCAGGCCGGCCCGCGCGCCAAAGAATTCCGCCTTTAACGCCGTCTCGGTATTTTGTCGCTGGACGTCCAACGCCTCAGCGCGAATTCGCGCCTGTTTTTCCCGGCTGCGGCTAGCGCCGAAATTAAAGATCGGTACGCTCAAGCTCATCAACAACGAACCACCGGAGTACTGCCGCAACCGGCCCAGGCTCGCCGTGTCGAATCCGGCATTAATACTATAAGTGAGTTGTGGTCGAAGTTCTGCGCGGGCCTGTCGCGCCTCGGCATTGGCGGCCAGTTTGAACGCATCGATCTGGGCTAGTTCCGGCCGGGTAAGAAACGATTGTGCACCTAGATCAACGAAATTGTTGGACGTCGGCGCGCGGCGCGTGATCGATTCGACGATCAAATGGACCGCAAAATCGGTACCGATCAATGTGCGCAGATTGTTCATCGCCAAAAATTCCCCCAGACGTGCTTGCTCTAATTCATCCCGCCGGGCCAACGCCGACGCCCGCGCGCGATCGACCTCCGCGGATTCGACTTTGCCCTGTGCTTGCAGTCCGGCCGATGAGGCCGCGACGCCTTCGGCCAACGAAAGCGCCTCGTCGGCTAAGCGTCGTTTCTCTTGGGCCAAGAGCAGTCCGTAATAGCTGTCCGCGGTAGCCAATACCAATGAACGACGGGCGGCCTGGGTTCCGGCATGCGCGGCGGCCAGCAGCGCCCGGCTGCGCTGTAACCCGGCACGCAGATGGCCCGCGATGTCCAGGGTGCCGGAAGTGTTCAAGTAGGCACTGGTTTCGTTGATCGCGCTGGACGCCGCATAACTGAACGTCGGCGGCTGATCGGGAAAACGTACGACTGATGGCGTGGTTCCCAAATAGGCGACCGGTGCGCTGAATTGCGGCAACAAAGCCGCTCGCGATTGCCGTACGTCCTCAGCGGCACTGCGTTCGTCGAACGTGCTTTGCCGGTAGACCGCGGCGAATCCCAAGGCTAGAGAAACCGCATCCTCCAACGAAAGTTTCCGCACCGAGGTGACGGTATTCGCGAACGGATAATCGTAGAACGGCGGCGGCAGTTCGGGCTGTTGCGCGAACATCGGGCTGAGCAGACCGACGACCAATACGAGGCCTAGGGCCCGTACCCAAGCGGAAGAACGCCAAGCGCAAGTTTGCCAAGTCACAACGCGGCTCCTTTTACGAACAAATGGTTTGGTGAACGCGCCAGGGGTCCGGCGCGCGATTACTTAAAGGCGACCGGTGGCGGCCAGCAGTTCGGCGTTAAGTATCGCCGCCCCGGCCGCGCCCCGAATGGTGTTGTGGCTCAGGGCCACAAAGCGAAAATCAAGCACATTATCTGGACGCAATCGACCGACAGTAACGCTCATCCCGGCGCCCGCATCACGATCCAAACGCGGTTGGGGCCGGTCCTCTTCGGTTCGGAGGATGATCGGCCACGGCGGCGCGGAATATAGCTTTAATTCTTGCGGCAACGAGGTGTAACTGGACATAGCTTCCGCCACTTCATCCAGACTCGCCGCTTTGGTCAATTTGATCCGCACCGCGCCCAGGTGACCGTCCAGCACGTTGACGCGATGGCATTGCGCGCTGACCTGTATGGCTGCGGCCGTGACAGATTCGCCGCTTAATTGGCCCAATATCTTTTGCGTTTCGGATTCGATCTTCTCTTCCTCGCCGCCGATATACGGCAGCACGTTGTCCACGATGTCCATCGATGGCACCCCCGGGTAACCGGCGCCGCTCAACGCTTGCATGGTCGTCACGATGACGCTGGCCACGCCGAATTGAGTATGCAAGGGTGCCAACGGGAGGGCCAGCATTATGGTCGAACAATTGGGATTGGTCACGACGTAACCTTTGGTTCCCGTGCGCTTTCGCTGAACTTCGATCAAGTCCAGATGGGCGTGGTTGATCTCCGGGATCAACAGCGGAACCTCGGCGTCCATCCGAAATGCCGACGAATTGCTTATGACGGGATATCCGGCCACGGCAAAGGCGGATTCGGTCGCGCGCGCCATATCGCCGGGCAAACTGGAAAAGACCAGATCGCAATCCATCGTGGGTTCGGGCGCGGACACGACCAGGTCGCGGACCGTTGCCGGGATGTCACCGATCAGTTTCCATTGACAGGCGTCGGCATAGGTCTTGCCCGCCGAACGATCCGACGCAGCCAAGGCACTGACCACGAACTGCGGATGACCCTCTAACAACTGCACGAACCGCTGGCCGACGGTCCCCGTAGCACCCAAAATCCCTACCCGATATTTTTTGATATCCGTCATTGTTAACAATGATCTCGGCTATGAAGTCAGTACCGCCTGCGGTAGCGGGTGGCTGACCTCGGCAAAGCCACCCGCTACCGCAAGTGGTACTGGCCTCTATCGCTCAATCACCGAGGGCATTCAGCGCTGCCTTCATTCGCTGTACCCCCTCGGCCAGCACCTCTTGCTTGGCACAAAACGACACCCGCAGAAATCCCTCGCACTCTTCACCGAACGCCGAGCCCGGCACCGTGATCACGCCCTGCTCCAGCATCGCCAGCGCCACTTCCATTGATGGCCGCGCCCGTCCCGTTTCGACCATCGTATAGAACGCGCCGTCGGGCGCGACTGCCCGTAAGCCCAATTCGCTTTCGATCATCGGAAGCATGAAGTCGCGGCGTTCGCGAAACGTTTTGCGAAATCCAGCGCGGGCCTCGGCCGCCTCGTTGGTCCACGACGCCAACGCCGCCTTCTGCGAAACCGTCGAAGCACATGTCGTTACGTAACCATGCAGCACCAGCGCGCTTTGTATCACCGCGTCGTCGCCCGCCAACCAGCCCAACCGCCAACCGGTCATACTCATCGACTTGGACAAGCCGCTGATCACCATTGTCTGCGGATAGAATTCCGAGATCGACGCCGGACGCTCGCGGGTAAAATAAAGCTCGCGATAGATCTCGTCGCTGATCACGCGAATGCCGGTACCAGCCAACACCTCGGCCATCGCGGCCAGATCTTCACGGCACAGCACGCGGCCGGTCGGATTCGACGGACTGATACAGACGACCAGCTTGGTTCGTTCGGTTACGGCTTGGCGAAATTCTTCTTGGTCAAAACCGAAACCTGTGATGGCGGGCAGCTTGTAGTATTTCGGCACGCCGCCCGCCATCCTGACGATCGTGGGATAGGCGACAAATCCAGGGTCCGGCAACAAAACTTCATCCCCCTTATCGACCATCGAAAGAAGCGCCAAGTAAAGCGCTTCTTGTGATCCAGCGGTGACGACCACCTGTTCCGCGCCTAAACCAAGGTGCGGATAATCCGCGGCGATCCGTTCGCGCAGTGCCGGTAGACCCGCGTGGGTCGTGTAACCGTTCTGTTCCTCGGTCACGATCTGCGCGGCCGCACGGCGGATCACGTCGGGTGTCGGTAGATCCGGTTCGCCCAGGCCCAGGTTGATGCTGCCCGGCTTGGCGCGGTCGTGCAGTTGCCGGATCGGGCTTTTTTGGATTCCGCGCAAGCGCGCGGGTGGCTGAAAGGCTGTCATTTAACTGTACGACAGGTTGTTAACCTGTCGGTGGATCATTTCAAAGTTGCCCGGTTCGATCCATCGGGAATTTTGCACATCTTGCAAACGACAGACCAAAAGTCTGTCGTACCCAGTTTTTGCGCTGAAGGCGCAGTCAGAACTTAGCCAGATGTGAAGCGTCTGGTTTACTGGCCAATAAAGCCGCGCACTGAAGGTGCGCCACATCTCGCGCCCTTTCAGGGCGCCTAGCCTTTATTGACTGAACCAGAGGCCGCGCAAAGCCTCGCCTCTGGCTAAGTTCTCAACGCGCCTTCAGCGCGGAGGCGTACGACAGACTGTTAGTCTGTCGGGGCACGCTCCAACACGAGCAAGTTAAAAGAAAACGGGTTACCACCGCCACTTGAATCGACAGACTAACAGTGTGTCGTACATTTCCCATCTGTCGTACTATTCTTTCCCTTCCGATTCTTTTTCGACTTCCAGAATATCGCCTTCGGTGAACAGATAGGTCCGCATGTGTTTTTCGAAGACCGAATTGGTGCGGCGCAGCCATTCCAGGGCCATCATCGCATGCTCGATCTCTTCGTCGCGGTTGTGTTCCAGAATGCCGCGCAATTGCGAATCCGTGGTCGCCTGCGCTCGTTGGTTGTACCAATCGACCGCCTCTAATTCTTCCTGAATTGATTTGATCGCGCGCGAAAAATTCCGCGCGTCATCACTCATCTTGTCGTAATCCTCGTGCCACTCTGCACTGGTTGCCATATTGAATAGCCTCCTGAAAATTTGAATTAACGGTGTCCAATAGTATAGCCCCACTCGCGCAAATTCCGACACCGCATTGATCCGCACCCTACACTTTCACTATGTATGCTTCAAGTCATTGCTAATTCCTTCAATTTCCAGTATCGTGCGGGCGAACTAAGAATTCAGCTTTAGCATTCGGACCGACAGCTAGTCGGGGTGCGCATTCTATTTGCCTCCGAGTGTTTTCACTTTCCTACCCCTACCCTACCCCCTAGGTTGTGCACCATCGTTTTCGGCCGATTGGCTGATCGTAATCTTTTCGTTTTAGGTCTTCATGAATCACATCACCTTGGTACAAACTTTTGGATTGGACCAGCTTGCGGAAACCGAAAAGCCGAAGCATGTCAAGGTTCTTTTTGACGGCCCGGGCCGAAAATTGATCGAGGTCAAGCTCCGCAACGGCGGAGTTTTGTCCAAGCACCAGGCTGCCGGACCGATCACCGTTCTTTGCCTCGCCGGTAACGGAATATTTCGCGCGGGCCAGGACCTAGACGAAACGCAGGCACTGATCGCTGGTTCGTTGATAACACTAGAAGGTGGAGTCGACCATGAAGTCGTAGCCGACCCCGACGTAGATCTATTGGTTACGAAATTTGACGGGTAGATGCCCGGCAGGAGATACATCATGAAACGGCTCTGGATACTTTTTATCGCGATCTTCATTTTTTCCTTTAGCATATTGGGTTGGGTCGGTACCGAGATCTTCCGCCAAGCTCCACCGATCCCCAAACAGGTCGTTTCCAGCGACGGAACCGTATTGATCGCCGAGGAAGAGATCCAAAACGGCCAGAATGTCTGGCAGGCGATGGGTGGCATGGAGGTCGGATCTATCTGGGGACACGGTTCGTACGTGGCGCCGGATTGGACCGCCGACTATCTTCACCGAGAACTGGTATTCAGCTTAGCCACCTGGTCGCAGGCCGATTTCGGCATGCCTTATGAAAAGTTAACCAGTGAGCAGCAAGCCGCGTTACGGCAGCGCCTGCAAGATCAGATGCGCGCCAACCGTTACGATGCGGCTAGCGGCAAATTGACCATCGAGCCCGTTCGCGTCCAAGCGTTTGAAGACAACCTAAGACACTATTCGGAGATCTTCACTAACGGGAATCCCGATTACGCGATCCAGAAGAATGCACAACCGGATCCGGTCAAGCTCCGCCAACTGAATTCCTTTTTCTTTTGGACCGCTTGGGCGTCGGCGGCGAACCGTCCGAACAACACTATCTCTTACACCAGCAATTTCCCGTCCGAACCGCTGGTCGGAAATGTGCCGACCAATTCGGCGATCGTGTGGACCGGAGTCAGCGTGATCCTGTTGATCTTCAGCCTGGGCGCGATGGTCTGGTTCTATGCCGGATGGCACCGGCACACGACGTCGCCCAGCACGCCGGACAACGACCCTCTGGTCGGCGCGGCATTGACCCCGTCACAACGCGCGACCGTCAAATACTTCTTTGTGGTGTCGCTGCTGTTTCTGTTACAGATCGTGATGGGCATCATCACGGCGCATTACGGGGTTGAGGGAGGCGGGTTCTACGGTATTCCTTTGCAGGATTATCTGCCCTACGTGGTAACGCGCACCTGGCATTTACAGCTGGGCATCTTCTGGATCGCGACCGCGTGGTTGGCCGCGGGCCTGTTCATCGCACCGTACATTTGCGGTTATGAACCGAAGTTCCAAAGGCTGGGCGTCAATGCTCTTTTCGGTGCTCTGTTGCTGGTCGTGTTGGGTTCGATGGCGGGCCAATGGCTGAGCGTGATGCACAAGTTGAACGGCAGTCTGTGGTTCTGGTTTGGGCATCAAGGCTACGAGTATGTGGATCTAGGCCGCGTATGGCAGATCGGTCTGTTTGTCGGGTTACTCTTGTGGCTTTTTCTTATCGCACGTTCCGCGATACCGGGTCTAAAGCGAACTGACGGCAGCAAGTCGCTGGTGATGATCTAT
The DNA here is from genome assembly GCA_039920205.1 of Pyrinomonadaceae bacterium. Classification (GTDB taxonomy): domain Bacteria; phylum Acidobacteriota; class Blastocatellia; order Pyrinomonadales; family Pyrinomonadaceae; genus JBDSEC01. The sequence continues at coordinate 5,412 of JBDSEC010000582.1, read as the reverse complement.
TTAATGTCGACGGCGGGTATCGCGCTTTTCTACGCCCCCGGTCTTTTCTGGGGACGTCGGACGAATCTTACCGAGGTCGAATATTGGCGCTGGTGGGTGGTCCACCTTTGGGTCGAAGGCTATTTCGAGGTCTTTGCCACCGTGGTCATCGCGTTTCTGTTCGCCAAGCTTAAAGTGATCGAACCCGCCCACGCGGCCTATGCTTCGTTGCTTTCGGCCGGGATCTATCTGAGCGGTGGCATCATCGGCACTTTGCACCACCTGTACTTTGCCGGAACGCCGACCGTGGCCCTGGCTTTCGGTTCCGTCTTTAGCGCCCTGGAGATCGTGCCGCTGGTCTTTGTCGGATATGAAGCGATCGAGAATATCCGGCACTCGAAAGCTCGCCCCTGGCTGGCCCAATACAAATGGATCATCTACTTCTTTGTGGCGGTGGCATTTTGGAATCTGGTCGGCGCCGGCGTGTTCGGATTTATGATCAACCCGCCGATCGCGCTCTATTACATTCAGGGATTGAACACGACCGCGGTGCACGCGCACGGTGCGCTCTATGGCGTATATGGCACGTTGGGATTGGGGCTATTGCTGTTCTGCTTGCGGGCGGTCAAACCGGAATTGAAATGGAACAACAAGTTGATCGCTTTTGCCTTCTGGGCCATTAACATCGGCATGCTGATGGAGATCTTCCTGAGCCTGCTGCCGATCGGCTTGTTGCAGACCTATCAATCGGTTTCGGTCGGCTACTGGTCGGCGCGCAGTTCCGAATTCATGCATACCGACTTGATGCAAACCCTGCGCTGGATGCGGCTGTTTGGCGACACGGTCTTTGCTATCGGGGCGGTCGCGTTCGTTTGGTTCGCGCTGGGTTTGATCTTTACGCGCACCAAGAAGGAACCGGCGCCGATCGGTGAATTTGTAGAGGCGTAAGCAGGTTCACGCGCCAACCCAAAGAAGTCAGAACCGGGAGCGGTAGCGACTGGGTTTGTTGTGTTATGGCGCCTTCTCGCATGAGAAGACCCCAGTCGCTAGCCGGTTCTGACCTTGTCGCTGATCCTAGTAGTATCCTCGACCGTATCTGTCCGTCGCCGCCAAAGACTAGTGGGCTTCGCGTGAAATGAGTCGTCGCAAAAAGTGGTGAGAGAATACGAACAGCCCCAGCGGGGTGAAATATTTATAGCTCGCACGATTCCCTAAAAGGGTCTTTCCGCGCCGTAGGTGCGGAACGATCTGCAACCGTTAGTGCCGCTGTATTGTCGCTGTATTAAGGATCGTCCGCCGTCGAAACACGCCCCAAATCTTAGCTGGGGCGAAATGTTTGACCGTTAATGTTCCGCTCCTAAAGGAGCTTTAGAACATTTTGCCTTTGACGGTTTCTATAAACATGCCGCTCCTGATGGAGCTACCGGAAGCGGCTAAAGCCGCCGGAAGTAAGGACGCTGAAACGCCCTTGAGCTACGTATTGACCCACCCCCGCCCTAAACGGCGGGGCAAGACGCCCTTTGGGAAAGCCTCCCTTAAAGGAGGCTGAAGAATTCGGCGCCACCAACCCCTTTGTTCATAAATGATTTTGATCGGATACCCACCCATCTAAGAACTCGGTGCCGGCGCAGTGCATGGGTGCTATAGTGACTTGACCTAGCGAGTATATTTCGCATGAAATTGAATTTACCGCTCCGCCCGATCCTCGAACTGGCAATAATGACTTGCACGCTCGTTGCCGGCCTCGTAATGGCAGGATATTTCCGCCCGCACGAGCAGCGAAAGATCGACACACCCAATTCATCCACGGCCCCGATTGATCTTCGCTCAGGTGAAATTTCGATCGTGGAAGAAGTCCACAGCGTCAACGCGCTTTTTACGAAGGAAGACACGATTTCCTACTCCGGCTTTACCCTAACCCGGCGAAACAAAATGGTATCGATCGAGGGCAAACGAACTGAAGTATCGTATGCCGTTCTGAAAAAGGACACTGCCGTCGTAGCTACATTTGACGGTAAATATAACGGGACCTTTGGTAACGAAACCAATTTTGGTCTTTTCGATTTCCTGGGAGACGGTACCTACCAATTTGTTATCGACCAGTCTACCAATCGGGACGGGCGATTTTGGATCATTAACCTATCACCCAAGTGGAACACGGTTTTTGACAGTGCTGATTACGGTCTTACCGACGGATTCAATTTTGCCGACTTTGACCACGATGGAGTTTATGAACTCATGGTGACGTCTACCGCTTTCTATAACTTTGCCGACGTTCCGCATTGCTGCCCGCCCGAGGTGAACATCATCTTCAAATACGATAGCAGCGTGCAAAAGTATCTACCGGCCAATCATCTCTATGTTGATGAGGCGCTCGCCGGCATCGACGACCGAATCGACCGGGTTAATGAAGGCACCGATCAGGACCATCGCCGCAATGTATTGACCATCCTCTTACGCTACCTTTACGCGGGAAAGGAAACAGAAGGTTGGGCCTTCTTTGACCGCGAGTACCAAAAGGCAGACAAAGAAAAGCTCCGATCCCAAGTTCGAAGCAAGCTTGCGACGGATCCGATCTACCGATTCATTGATCAGACGTGGCACTAATATCCACGGGGACACATAACCCATTAGCACTTTGACATCTGGGTTAAGACAAATGCGCCTAAATTTGACGAGTCGGTTATTTCTTGGATTGCCGGTTGCATTTTCAGTCTTTGGAATGATTTCGATGTTGTTTTCCTCTACGGTGGTTGGTCAAACTTCACCCAAGAAAGAAAGGATTTCAGCATTATCGTGTCGGATAGAAGGTACTGTTTATGATCGTTATGACCGATATGTCCCGGATGCCACGGTTTCAATACAGAGAGGTAAGAAGGTCTATTCTGTTACGGCGAACTCCCGTGGTCGTTATTCGATGCGTCTTCCGCCCGCCTCCTATCGTATGGTGGTCACGTCACCTGGATTCTGCCGAATGCCGCGCGCACTATTTCGGCTCCCAGCTAAGACTCAGCTGGAATTTGATTTTAAGTTGGTTGAATGTCCTAGTCATTATATCAATGTTCCCGTGCATGAGGAGACATGGGAGGTTGAGAAACACCCAAGAACACACTCTGAATTGCTTGTACTTTATGGGGAACGAACAATCTCTGGGCCATTTGTTGAATACACATCCACAAGTATTCCAGTCAATGTTGCGGTGAGTTTCAATCTGATAACCATTTGGGCATACAAAATCTCGTTTAACTCGAAGGACCGGCACCTTGTCGCCACAGGGAACATTGATTTTCAGGCCCCAGGGATTAGAATGAAGCTGGAAAAGCTTGAAATTCGATTTGGCGACGATGGTTCGACATTCGTCTTTGGCACGACAATTTCAAAAGAGATAGAAACCCGGTAATAGTTGGCTTTATATTGGCCGGAATATAGCATCCGAAATTTGTACCTCTTGTCGCGAATTGGCTTACTTTCCTCCACTCGGCTAAAATAACCAATCGCTTTCGACGTATTCTGCGGAAATTCTGAATCGCCGGCGTGGCCCGAACCTTTGACCCGGATTCGGCCGGGCCCATCTTTTTTAATCATCTTGGATCAGGCAAAATTTTCTGCTCGCTTGCCGGGCTACCTCTATCTGGTATTGTGCGCCTTGGTCGGCGTCGCCCTGGTCTTTCTGTTCCTGGACAGTTACCAGCAGGACGGCGGGAACCACTTTATCTTCGCGCGCTGGGGCTGGCGGCACCCCGATTTTTTTATCGGGGTTTGGACGCGGCCGCTCTTTACCTTTCTCTACTCCATCCCGGGTCAATTGGGTTATCGCGCGGCCAAACTGTTCGCCGTACTGATCTCGGTCCTCGCCGCGTGGCAGACTTGGAAGATTGCGGAGTTCTATAAGCTCGAGCGCAGTCCGTTGGTCATCCTATTTCTCCTGCTGCAGCCTACTTTCTTTTTAATGTGGGCCGACACGATGACCGAGCCGCTGTTCGCGTTGGTCTTTGCGGTGGCGTTGCATCTGCACTTAAAAGGTTGGGTGCGAACGGGTGCGTTCGTCGCTTCATTGATGCTGCTGGCCCGGCCCGAGGGGTTTTTCCTCGGGGCGATGTGGGGTTTCTGGATCCTGTTCGACCCGCGGGTGGGCAAGAATATCCTGCGGCGGATACCGTGGACGCTATTGTTAGCGTCGGGCGGGATCATCTGGATCGGCGTGTCGTGGGCCATTTCGGGCGATATTCAATACATTCGACACGTTTGGCCCAAGGATTGGGACGCGACTGGCGCCTCGTACGGTTCGGGGCCGGCCTGGGATTACCTGGCCCGCTTGCCCGAGATCGTCGGGCCAATGATGATGGTTCCCTTCTTGGTTGGCATCGTGGCCGCGCGCCGGCGAATGCCGGAGGTGACCAGTTCGGTCGTAACTCTGTTTTTGGTCCATTCGATCTTTCGCACGTTCGGGATGTTCGGCTCGGCTGGATACGCGCGCTATTTTGTCTGTGTGGCACCGGCGATCGCCGTCTTGACCTTGGTCGGGTGGAATAAATTCGCGGAATGGCTGACCCCGGTTGGACCGAAAGTTCGCGCTACCATCGGCATCGCGGTGCTGCTGATCTCGGGCACGCTATGCTTTTTATACACGGATGCGTCGTCTTGGTCGCGTGATGCGCGCGCGGTCCAGGAAATGCACACCTGGTGGAAAAGCAACGAACGGCCGGTCTCGAAACTGGTCTGGAGCCAGGCCTACCAGAACATCGTGATGGATCGCGACCCGCTGGAAAAGCCATATTTCACCAGCAATAAGGATCAGAACCTCAAGCTGTTGCAGGACCTGCCCTCGGGAACTTTGGTTTTCTGGGATGGACAGACCGGCCCCGCCTGGTACAAGCTTACCGCGGACGATATTGAAGCCGCCGGTTTTCATCGGTTGCGCTCGCAAGTCTATATTTTGCGCGGCTATCTGATAAACTCGTTTTGGTTCGGGTATGGTGGACCACGCCGACAGGAAATGCATTTGCTCTACAAAGAATAGGGAAGCTCATTTACCCGTATCGCCTGGATGTTGAAGTAGGAAATAGCTTAATGAACAACCCCCGTCCGGCGCCCGGTCTATCCGTGGTGATCCCGGCCTACAACGAAGAGCGGACTTTGGCCGAGATCGTCGCCAAGGTTCAGGCGATCCCGCAATTGCGCGAGATCATCATTGTCGATGATTGTTCCCAGGACAGCACCCCCGAGATCGGTGCGCGACTGGCGGCCGCGGATCCGCGCATACGGTATGTGCGACAGCCAAAAAACGCCGGCAAGACGGAAGCCTTGAAAACCGGTTTCGCACTGACCACGGGCGAGGTGGTCATCGTGCAGGATGCCGACCTTGAATACGACCCCGAGGATATCCCGAGCGTGATCGCGCCCATCATGGAAGGCCACGCGGCGGTCGTATAC
>JBDSEC010000581.1:0-2540 GCA_039920205.1 Pyrinomonadaceae bacterium | reverse complement strand
GTTATCCAGCGGCCGGCATAGCGCGCAATACTTGCAATGCGCCTTGGCCCTACAGCGGCCGGCCGACGCCGCCTGGTTTGGCGATGCGTTGGCCCGGCAGTTCGCGGACGAGCAGATCGAAGCCGTAGCCTCACCTGCGATCGGCGGGTTGATCATTGGATACGAGGTCGCGCGTCATCTGGATCTACCATTCTTTTGGACCGAGCGCGAGAACGGCAACATGACGGTCCGGCGTGGGTTTTGGCTTTCACCCGGTCGACGCGTTTTGGTCATCGAAGACGTTGTGACCACGGGCGGCTCAACGCGGGAAGCGATCGAAGCTGTCTACCAGGCTGGTGGCAGGGTGATCGCCGCCGGGTCGATCATCGACCGGTCGAATGGCGCTGCGGACGTTGGCGTACCGCGAATTTCGCTGGCCTCGCTGGAAGTACCGAGTTACGAGCCCGCCGATTGTCCGATGTGCGCGCGCGGTGAAGTGGCGGTCAAGCCGGGCAGCCGTCAAGCGTAAAGTTTTTCATGATCAATTACCGGTTAGTTATTCAGTACGACGGCACCGATTTTTGCGGGTGGCAAGTGCAGGGAACCGGCGAACGAACGGTCCAGGGTGAACTGGACCGCGTGCTTTCTCTTTTGGACGATCGAACGGTGACCATCCACGGCGCGGGCCGGACCGATACCGGCGTACATGCCGAGGGGCAGGTCGCCACCGTATTACTGCAGCATGATTTTGCGCCGTGGCATTTGCAAGCAGCGATGAATGGAAACCTACCGCACGACATCCGCATCACCGGCGTCGATGTGGTACCGGACAAATTTAATGCGCGTCATGAATCCAAAGGGAAGACCTATCGGTATCGCATTGTGAATGCCAAGGTCATGCCGCCCGCCTGGCGCCGATTTGCGTTGCGCGAAGGGCGACGGTTGGATCTGGATGCGATGCGCGCCTGCATACCGTTGTTGATCGGCCGCCACGATTTCACTGCGTTCGCCTCGGCGAAAGTCACGGTGCTTTCGCGTATTCGGGATCTGACCAGCTTGACCATCGACGCCGAAACGGTTGACGGCATCGATGGGCAATTGATAACGATCACCATCAGCGCGGCCGGGTTTATTCGTTACATGGCTCGGGGGATCGCGGGAGCGCTTTTGGCCGTCGGCCGGGGTGAATTCAAACCGGAAGCAATAACCCAGGCGCTGGAATCCGGGATCCGGCCCCAGCAATTCAATACCGCGAAGGCACACGGTTTGACCCTGATGAAAGTCCACTACGATTGACAACCCCGAGGGTATCGGGTGTAGGGTGTAACGGTCAGCCAAGGCTACTCTGTCCGCCACCGAATTTTAGACTTATGCGTGCGAATTTTACCGAAGTTGTCGAGCCCGGTTCGCCGGACTTTGCACTTTTGGATCAGATCGATTGGGCCCGCTTGCCGCGGCATCTGGCTATCATAATGGATGGCAACGGACGCTGGGCGGCCAAGCGCAATCAGCCCCGGATCGCGGGACACAAGACCGGCGTCGAATCAGTGCGCGCTGCGGTCGACACTTCGGCGCGGCTGGGTTTGGGGGCGCTAACGCTTTACGCCTTCTCGACGGAAAATTGGAAGCGGCCCCGGGCGGAAGTCGATGCCTTGATGCGGATGCTGCGGCGGTATTTGCGGCAGGAGTTCGAAGCCATTAACCGCCAAAACATCCGTCTAAAAGCGATCGGCCGTTTGGATGCGCTGAGCAAGATCATTCAGACCGAACTGGCGCGGGCGATCGAACTGACCTCGTCCAACACGGGAATGATACTGAGCGTGGCGCTGAACTATGGTGGTCGGGCCGAGATCGTCGATGCTTGCCGCGCAGCGGTCGGCGAATTGGTTGCCGCTGGCGCTAATCCGGCCGAGATCACGGAAGAATTGATCGAGCGAAATCTCTACACCAACGATCTACCGGAACTGGATCTGTTAGTTCGTACCAGCGGGGAAATGCGCATATCTAACTTTTTGTTATGGCAGATCGCCTATAGCGAGATCGTTGTGACCGAGACGCTGTGGCCGGATTTCCGCCGGGTGAATTTGTTGGAAGCTATTGTTGAATATCAACGTCGCGACCGGCGTTTTGGAGGGGTGAAGCTTGCCCAAGCAAAGTGACCAGGGGCAAACCCTCAGCAAAGATCAGCTTGATCGATACCTAACTCGGATCGGTTATGCGGGATCGACCGAGGTATCGCCGCAAACCTTGCGCGACTTGCAACTGGCCCATCTGTACTCCGTACCGTTCGAGAATCTGGACATCAGCGCCGGTCGGTACATTCGCTTGGATTTGGACCGGCTTTTTGAAAAGATCGTAAATGAGCGGCGAGGCGGCTTTTGTTATGAGCTGAATGGTTTGTTCTCGGCGATGTTGCGCAGCCTGGGTTTCTCGGTGGATCGATTGGCGGCGGGCGTCGCGAACAAGTCCGGCGGGTTTGGTCCAAAGTTTGACCACTTAACCCTCTTAGTTCATTTGCCCGAGCCGTACCTGGCTGATGTCGGATTCGGCGATTCGTTCTT
>JBDSEC010000580.1:0-15208 GCA_039920205.1 Pyrinomonadaceae bacterium | reverse complement strand
ACGCGGGTTAGTTGAATGATCAACCGAGCGTGGCCTTAGTCAATGGTGTGATAAAGAGGGACACGTTTTGAGTTAGCCCACCATGCGAGAACTGCGAATTACTCGCCCGTCCGGCCGCTTACCAGGCAATACCTAAATTTACCGCGGTTCATTCCGATAATTGGAGCCAGCAACGAAGCCTTTAAATTGTTTCGGGACTGCTGACCTATCGGCTCGCCACGCCACCATTTTTTCAAAATGAAACTGAGCACTGCGAATGGCGCGTGCGCTACGGACGGAGCTACCCGCCAGGAAATATCCTCAACGCTAATGTCGGTGAATCCATGTCGGCGCAAGGCGGCCAGAAACGGATCCAGCGAGGGCATTTCCGGAACCGCCCAACTCCGGCACGCGGCACGATAGGCTCGCCCGGTCAAGGGATCGCAGGTCTTCGCCGAATTGACGACGAAAAGATCGGCCACCACAAAACGCGCTCCGGGTTTGAGGACACGCGCCATTTCGCGGATCAGATCCTCCTTCGCCGCCCCGGCCGCATGGCAGGCGCTTTCAACCGCCCAGACTCCGTCGGCAGTTGCGCGTGCGAAAGGAAGGGAAGTGTAGTCGGCACAGAGGATCCGGATCCGATCTTGCAAAAATTCTCGTTTATTTAGGCCCTTCGCCGTCTCGACCTGCGATGCAACGATCGTGATTCCCTTGATCGCTGAGTTCGGAAACAGTCGCGCTAACGTGCGGCTGGTGGCACCGACCCCGCAACCCAGATCGATCAGGGTGCTTTCAGCGTTGGGTTTGATCGCTAACCGCGCGGCGACTTCGCGATTCAATTGGTCCAGCATTTCCTCGCGCCTAAACGGATTCATGCCCCAACGAAAATAGCCGAGGTGCATGTTCGCACCCCGGCTCCAATGCAAATAGTCCGCACTCGCTTGGTCGTAGAATTCAGTGATCGTTGCCGCGCAGGAACTCGCCGGCCGTTGATTCCTCTCAATTCGGTCTAGGCTGATCAAAGCAGTTGGGTCGCAATTCATGCGACCCAATCTACACTGCATCTTCGTCTTGTCCAACGTAGCAACCAGCTATTCAAACTCGATCCTCATGGCGCGGAAATCCAGCGTCGTGCGGTCAAACTGTTTGATCAGGTCTTGACCCAAGTTGCCGTAAAAATTGCTGCTGTCTTCGTTGATCGATTCGGAAATTACCTGTGCCTTCGCGAAGCGCGCCGTTTTGCCCGCGATCGATATCTCCAGATCCTTCAAGTAGTAAGCCTCGACCAGTTTGCTTCCCCCGGCCCCGCCGACTTTGACCTTTTGCGGTGGCCCGGAGTCGAGTACGCGCTGCTTATTCGCTTCGAAGAACCTTGGGTAAAAGGCAGAGCTGACCGCACCCGAATCAAGCAAAAATATCATCTTTCGACCCTTCACGACGCCTTGAACGAGCGGCTTCAGATTCTCGAAGCACATGTTGGGTTCCGCTTTGGTCTTTGCGGTGGTCGCGATGAGCAAAACCTCGTTCGACCTGGCGATCGAAACTCGCCCGATGCCTTCCATGACCGGAAAACCAATGATCCCGTCGATCTGGTAATTGATCTGCGGAAAGTAGAGCGCCTGGTCATCGAGCACCAAAAAGACGACGTTCGTAACCACGACGGAGCCGAGTTTAAGTTCGGGCGCGACCGCCAATTTCGAAGTCACTTTGATGTCACTTGACGTGCCGACCGACACCCCCGATTCGATAAGCTTCAACCCCAGCTTGTTCGCCGTCGAGACCGTGATCGTGGATAGATTCGCCCCGGTATCAAAAACGAAATCCTCGTTCTGACCATTCACTTGGACCGGAAGGTTCAATAAATTGGCTTTGTCGCGGGTACCTTGGATCTTAGAATCGCCGGTCAAGACGACCGTCTGTGGCGGTGTGTCACGCAAGGCATTCCAAAGGCCGAACGAATTTTGGTAGTCCGCGAACTCGTCCGTTGTAAGGTGTTTTTTCAAACCCATTAGCAAGCGGTAAATGTCGGCAGCCTTGCCGTATTGATACATGCGCAGGTAATTGTCGGCCAACAATTCATAAGCTTGCCGGGCATTTGGCGCACCGGCCCGGCGCACATACTGTTCAAGAAGCGTAGTAGATTCCGCCGGCTGGTTGAAGCGATTTGCCACCACGCCGCGGTAATATAGCGACTCGGCCGAACTTTCTTTTGACCGTTTCGCGACCGCATCCCGCAGGTCGAAATACTGCCGGTCTTTCAAAAGAGTCTCTAACGAGGCTTGCGCTGACGCGGAAACGACCGACAGTGCAAACAGCGATCCTAATAATGTAATGGCAAATGTTTTCATGACAATTAAGTAAACGCTACCAAGGCGCGAACATGACCGTTTGAATTCTGAAAACCCCCAGCCAATCGATATTTAGTCATTCATAATAACTAGTGTCCCGATCAGGAGTACTTCTGACTTCCGCTTCCCCTAACCGAATACCATCGTTGGATGGACTGCGCACAATATCGATATTGCTGGTAATTGCTAGCCATGCGGCGTTCCGGTTTGGCCACCAGGGCATTTTCAACATTGGTGATCTGGGGGTACGGGTATTCTTTGTTATTTCCGGGTTTTTGATCACCGGCTTATTAGTACATGAGTACAATTCCACCGATCGGATCAATTTAGTAAAATTTTACTTTAGACGGACGTTACGAATTTTTCCGCCCTATTATTTCTTCCTCATCATCTTGGCTTCTCTGACAATTTTAGGGAAAATGAAAAACACGTTTTCCCAGTTTTGGCCAGTTTTCGCGTATGTTAGCGATTACATTCATCCGGGCGAATGGAATTTCGATCATACCTGGTCACTGTCGGTTGAAGAACAATTTTACCTCATCTATCCCGGCATTTTGGTTTTCCTGGGCCGGCGAAAGATCGAATTGCTTCTCGTGGCTACGATACTTTTATGTCCGTTGGTTCGTGCGGTCGATCATCGATTGTTCATTCAGTATCACCCGATCTGGCTGATCAAAGGATTCCATGCCAATGTCGACACCCTCGGGATGGGGTGTCTATTAGCGCTCAAGCAAAACTGGCTCTACGCAAAACCCTGGTATAACCGGCTGCTCTCATCCAAGGCGATGTGCCTTTTGCCCTGGCTCATCGTCGCGATCAATACACAGATCGATTACGCAGGTCTTAATTTAGGCATTTTGTTCAGCCTCAATAACGTATTGATCGCACTTTTCATTCACTGGGCTGTAACCAGATCCAACAACCATTTCGGTCGACTGCTGAACTCCAGACCATTTGTGTTCGTAGGAATGATGAGCTATTCGATCTATATTTGGCAGCAGCCATTTTTGAACCCGGTACCGCAATCAAAGTACTTTGCATTTCCCTTCAATTTAGCTGGATTCCTTTTCTTTGTTTGTTTCTCGTATTTTGTTGTCGAGCGAACCTCGTTACGGATAAGAAAAAAATACGAAAGCGAACTCTTCGCGGTCCCGGAACCCAAGCCGATGATTCCCGACCTGCTCGAAGTTTAAATGACCCAAAACCACCTGACACTCCGGGTCGCGATCTAGCCTCGCTCAAGGTCGCGAGCTGTCGCCTTTCAAGGATACGCTGGCGCTCGTCACGCTCAGAATCGAAAGCGCGGTTCGATTTGCGCCGTTCGACACAAAAATCTAGACACTGCCGGGAATTCCGGCAAACTCGCGAGCATCGTTAAGCGAACGTACGTCTAGGTCAGTGAGCGCCGGATGCGAGTTGTGGTGAAACGCATTCGCTACCTCGGCGCCGTAATCATCAGAAAATATGTCAAAACAAGCCTATTTTTGCGCCTTCTTACTTTTGGTTTCGATAGTTTTCATGTTCGGATCGGTCCATTCCCAGGCGCAGACCCTAGAAATTCCACCCGACTCGCCGAGATGGGAACTGGACGGTGACGCCAAGCTGGCGGAATACCTCGGCCGCAAGTGCCTACTGGTAAATGGTGGCTCGGCAACGCTAAAAGATCTGGAAATGCGCGACGGGGTAATTGATGTGGATGTCGCAACTCCGGCCGCGCGCGGATTCTTTGGGCCTCAGTTTCGCATAGCGGGCGAAAATGGCGAGTGGGTCTATTTGCGTCAACACAAGTCCGGCGCTCCCGACGCGATGCAATATATACCGGTGCTCAACACCGGCCTGAATTGGCAGCTCTATAACGGGCCGGGTTTTACCGGCGCTGTCGATATTCCGAAAGAGGTCTGGTTCCATCTGCGTCTGGTCGTTGCCGGAGCGCAGGCAAAGCTTTACCTCAAGGATATGGAAAAACCGGCGTTGGTGATGAATGATCTGAAAACTGGCATACAAAAAGGCCAGGTGGCGCTGGCCGTGCTGATCGGCGAGACCTATTTTTCGAATTTTGAAATTCGTCTGACTCCGGACGTTCCCTGGGTGCGGCAACTTCCGCCCATGCCTCCGGGTACGTTGATCAAGTGGGGTTTGTCGCCGGCGTACGATGCGCTGGAACGTAATTTGGAACGCCCGCTAACGCTGGCCGAGATCAGTGCGATCCATTGGGAAGAGGTCGAGGCCGAGTCGCCCGGTATCGTAGCCATCAACCGTTATCGACCAAGCCCCCACCCGCGTGTCACTTTCGCGAATGACTTTTCCAAACGGTTGGACCCGCAACCGGGGATGAAGGTCGTTTATGCCCGATCCGTCATCGAATCGGATCGCGATCAGGTCAAGAAACTTTCGTTGGGATACAGCGATGACGTCAGTGTGTTCTTGAATGGCAAGATCCTCTACCGCGGCCGCAGCGCCCAGAATTTCCGTGACCCCGCTTTCCTGGGGATCGTAAATCCGGAAAACGATGCAGTCTATCTCCCGCTAAAGAAGGGCCACAATGAATTGATATTGGCCGTCAGCGAACTTGGCGGCGGGTGGGGATTCATCTGCCAACTGGCTACAGTGGAATACTGATTCAAGACGGTTGCTCGGCTGCCGATCTGGGGGACGTGAGGTCCATCAATATCTCGCTTAGGAAGGAGCTGGCGATCATTCAGGTGTACCTCGTAACTATAAACATGTCGCTCCTATGGAGCTGTGATCGTGATGGCCGGTGGGACTCATAGTCCCGCCAGGGATGGAATGTTTATGGTAATCAGTATCCGTAAAAGGCTCTCAAGCTCCGCCCAGAGCGGAATGTATTGAACGGTCAACCTTCCGGTATTCGACAGATACCGCTAAGCTATTGATTCTATTATCGGCGAGAAGTCTTTCTATCTCGTATATGCTCGCCGGTGTCGGGCGGGTGCGGGAACTCTCAGCGGATATTGGAATCTTGCTGAATCAATGTCAACGAACTATTCCTCGACCGAACTTTCAGATCGCGCGCAAGGTTGTATTCTTGCTGGCGCGATCGGTGACGCAATGGGTGGTCCGTTTGAAGGACGATCCGGCCCGCTGGTTTTCCGCGATCATACGCGTTGGTCCATTTCAGATGATACCCAACTGACACTCGCCACCTGTGAATCGATCACGGAAACCGGGGACGTGCGACCGGACCACATTGCGGCGAGATTCTTGATCTGGTATCGCGATCGACGGGTCACGGGAATGGGGTCCAGTACACTGAAATCCCTGCGGGATCTGGATGCCGGTGCTCATTGGGCCTTGGCCGGGGCAAAAGGTGAAAGGTCGGCCGGTAATGGTGCGGCGATGCGGATCGCACCCCTGGCTTTCCTTTTAGACCCAGCGATAAGCCAACATCGACAAACGATTCGCGATGTTAGCCGCATCACCCATCACAATGACGAAGCCTATATCGGGGCTCTGGCCCTAATGGCAGCGATTCGCGCGGTGACCTTTGCGGTGGCAAATGTGGCAGATTCGCTGCTAATGCACGTATGGGGATTTCTTCCCGATTCCCGGGTTCGAGATAAGATCTGCGAACTCAGTAAATTGCCAAAAACGACGAGTATTTCTGAGGTATCGCGCGAATTTGGTTCGACCGGTTACGTCGTCGAATCGGTGCCGCTAGCCATCTTTGCCGCGCAGCAGATGAACCGGCTCACGCTTCTCGAGATCCTTCGCGAATTGATCCAGTCTGGGGGAGACACCGACACCATCGCGTCCATGTCTGGTCAGATCATTGGGGCATCAATAGGTCGGCGCCAAATTCCTCGGGACCTGATTGAATTGCTTCCGGATCAAGATAATATTGAGCGGATCGTGGACGCGTTCGCGCTCGCGGTGAGAACCGGAATTTAGAATCAAGGATCAATGTTGCGAAACCTCTCTTCAACCTTGGTATGTGCGTTAATGACCGTACGATCGCCGCAAAGAGACAACTTCCATGGGGGATCCAAAAATAATTCGCATCCTTTCCGTCGAAGACCATCCGGTTTTTCGCGAGGGATTGAGCACTATCATCGGATCTCAGCCCTACATGCTGATGGTCGCTCAGGCGGCAAATTCGGCCGAGGCGGTCTCCGAATTCCGGCGACATTGAGCCGATGTAACGCTGATGGATCTGCGCCTTCCCGGTGCAAATGGCACGGATATCTTGGTTGCGATCCGTGGAGAATTTCCGCAGGCCCGGCTCATCATGCTTATGACGTCGGATAACGACGGCGAAATACAGCGGGCGATGCGGGCGGGCGCTGCGGCATACATGCTGAAAAGCATGCCAAAGAATGAACTGTCGGATATGATCCGTTCGGTGCATTCGGGCGGCCGGCATATCCCTCCGGAAGTGGCCGCGCGTTTGGCGGAACACCTGGGCGAAGAAGATCTCACCACTCGTAAACTTGAAGTACTACGCCTTATCCGTGACGGGTTTCGGAATAAGCAGATCGCGAACGAATTGGCGATCGCCGAGCCACGAAGCAAACTTCCCGAAAGCTAATGAAATTTCTCGCCGTTCTTCATCATCTGAATGAACAGTTTCAGGCGACGTTCGCGCGTTTCCGGTTTTTTAGCGGTCTGTAATCTGAAACCGATCGCGTAGCGGTTCTGGCTGTTTAGCGTCTCAAAAAATGCGAGCGCCTTTTTATCCTTACGCAGTTCCTTTAGAAAATCTTCCGGCACCTGCATCTCTTTAACCGAATCGTATGCCTGCGCCCAACGCCCGTCAGCCTTGGCGGCTTCGATCTGCGCGTGCCCGGCGGGCTGCATTTTTCCGGTTTCGATCAGACGCGCGACGTTGGTGACATTGACTTTGGACCAAATACTTTTCGCGCGGCGTTGAGTATACTTTTGCAAATAGGAGAATTCGTCGTAGCTGTTGCGCTGGCCGTCGATCCAACCGAAACAAAGTGCTCCGTCGAGCGCTTCCTTGATCTCGATCGACTTTATCCCGCTAGCCTTTTTAAAAACGCGCATCCAAACGCCCGGCGAACTGTCGTGGTTTTTAGCTAGCCACTTTTCCCAGGCCGCCAGGGTCTTAAATTCCAACACGGGAAGGTCTAATGTTCCTGGCATAGATCCCTTTCTTCGTCCTAAGAAAATAACCTGACCCGCATGAACCACGCCGCACTCATTCAGGTCCACACCGACGCCTTCAGCGCCCACAGGCTTCCGGCGTATTTGTCTTTTAGCTGTTCGGGTACTTCGCTTAGAACCGTGTGGTCGTTCGTTTCCTTATAGCGGCAAATGCCTTTCCAATAGATCGCTTCCGGTGCGACTGCTGAAGCGGGGAACTGCGCGATGATCTGTGTATATCGGCGTTCCGCATCGGCCCACTTTTTGTGCATCAGGGCCACGCGCGCCAATCCTAACTCTAAATGCGCGCGGAATTCATCTTTCGGGAGATAGCCCTCGATGCGGAATCTCTCTCTCTCGTCCGATTCGACGATCAATATCGTCGGTGTCCAGATCGCATCGAAACGATGGAAATATGCCGGACGCTTTTTGATGTGCACCTCGAGCGGCACGAAATTCTCGTTGATGAAGGACGATAGTTCCGGGTCGGCGTATGATTCGGCGTCCAGCCGAACACATGCGCCTCAACCCGGGGCAGCGCTAAAATCGATGAGCACCGTTTTGTTTGTCGCCTTCGCTTCCGCCAGAGCCTGGTCGGCATCTTCCAGCCATTCAACAGCCATGATTTCCCTCCTCAATTTGGCGAAAGGATACTGCCTTCCGCATACTTTGCAAAACATTTTCCGGTACGTTCGAACGCCATCATTTTTGGTCCCGTGTGGTGTTTTGGGTCAATCCCGCGAAGCTCCCACGGACCGTGAGTGGCGCGGGGGGCCATTCGATTACTTTCCCCGACTCTGCATTCTCGCAGATGGCCAGTTCGACGACGAAACTGCCGTCGCTCACGACCGCCCCTTTGGTGGTTCGCAGATATCCACGGGCGAAATCTGCCGGTCGACAGCGCAGGGCTCGCTGCTTTTCCCCCAGTACGATCGGGAATAATAGCCGCGTCTCTGGTGTCACTCGTCCGGCGGCGTCGGTCACTAGCGAAAGATCCCAACCGTCGGCGCGGAGTTCGAGGCGATCGGGTGAGAAGCGGACGACCGTCGCCCCCGGCCGGGTGTTGTCGAAACGCAACTCTCCACCGCCGAATAGTTTTTCCTCGACCTTCGTTGGCAAGATGCCGAAGAGGGGCCGAGCCTGACGCGGCTTCTCGACCCGCAGATCGAACGCCGGGCCATGAGACGTATCCAACGCGTTTGGGGCAACCGGCAACGGCGGTCGCGGTCTAAACAACACCAAGAGCGCAACTAGACTAGAGACCAAGGCCAAGGCGACGACAGCGATAATGACGCGTGATCTTTTCAGTCTACCCATTATTGTCGCAACTGAATGAGAAAATGAAACGATGGCCAGCAACGCGCCCTATTCTTGGGCTTCGCCGGGTCGCGCTAATCACCGATCGAATTTGCTTCGACCGTGCCGCCGAAAGCGATGATATAACCGTCAGGGTCTTCCAGGTAAAAACCCTTGGTGGCCCACGGCGTCACTTCCAATGGTTTTACGATCTTGGCGCCGTTCGCTACACACTGCTCGTAAAACATCTCAATACCCTCGACGCCGCCAGCGGCATCGAGATGGTCGTTTTCCCGTCGAAATTGGCGTTCCTCGGGGTTCTTGGGCGCTTCCTTCAGATGCAATTCGAAGCCATCCAGGCTGCCGATCGCGTAGAACCCTCCCCACGGCTCGCCAAAATGGAATCCCAACTTCTGGTAGTACGCGATAGAGCGCTCAAGGTCGTCGACGAGGAATTGCGGAGCGAGGGAGGTTACGCGCGGCTTAGTTTGGTTGGTCATTGGTACCCGTTTTCCTCTGCCTGAATATCTTTAAAAGTATTCTATCGCGCCGTCGTCTGTAAGCGTTTCTCAGCGGGCGGCCGAACGTGTGTACGCGTCCGCCGCCTGACAAAAGCGGTCACAACCAAGGCCGATAGCAGCAAAGAACCGAACGTCAAGCGCCTTGAAAAGGACTTCCTCTTCCGTGTCTTCATTCAGCAATAGGCTAAGTCCCTCGGTCCTTTCTGACCGCTCACGGGAGTAGGTCGGTCCGAAAACCGCCATGGCCTCCTGCAGTATGACAGCGCAATCGGTAAGACCCAGAGCCAAAAACCCTTCAACCGCTTCAGGAGCCAATACACCAGTGGAATTCCAAAAGAATTGATGAAGCCCACCTTTGTAAACTTCTGATTGGCACCAGTGTGCGGCAAACAGGTTGCGCAGATATGGCTGCACGCACTGGATCTGCTTCAGAAAAGGCGTAGGGCCATCATATATGGATATTCGGTCCCAGATCGGCTCAATCGCTTGCCAGTACAAATCACCGGGTTGAATATCTTTCTCAGTCATAACATACGAGCTAGTTAACCTGCATTGGAGCCTCAGTTCGGTCAGCCGCCGCATGTTATATTGCCGCAGTGTCAATAATGCGTTGCATCAATTCGCGAAAGCTGGGGGCCAACTCACCCACTATTTTAAAGCGACGGCGACATAGTATCTCTTCATGATCGATTTGGACTATGGGACAGTCGCCGTCCGGCCGGCGGCGGCTCCAGTCAAAGCAAACCGCGTCATAATCCGCATCGGGACCTTGGCCAAATTGAAGACACTTATTAAGAATTAGGGTCTCGAGCATACCTGGGTCGCGATAGATCTCGTCGGTTAACCCGGCTAAAGTCGGACCGGGAGGATTCGCCAACAAGCGAAATAAACCTAGATCGACTTCAGCCCAGCGATAAGAAAGTACAAGTTGTTCGTATAGCGCAGGAAAGCGAGCTGGCAGAGTTTCATATATAGATTCCAGCGCCGAGTGATCGGTCTCAACTCGAATCGGTCGCCATTCATTGAATTCATCTTCATTGAACTCACCGAAAAGTAGCGGGTCATCCTTGGACCAAGTCGACAACTCATCGAGCTTCTCGAAAGTGGTGACGAATTTATCAATTAGCGTTAAATCACTGCTCATTTTAGCTATCACCAAGGATGCAAATCATCTATTAGTTGAGCGAGTCGCGTTTAGTAACAAAGTAGCCTAGCTTTGCCAAACCTTTACCCGCCCGAGGTCACCCAAGGCCGCTTGCTCGATCTCGACGATGATGGCGAAATCTGAGTCCTCGACGTCGGCAGCCTGTCCTATATTCTTTATCTGGGCAATTTCGTCTATATCTATTACTAGCTACGACGGACTGGACCCAATACCGCGATTTGCGAGTCACGGGTCTATCCCTAACGGTAAACGTACCTGAAAACAGGTGTCGCCCGGTTTCGATTCGAAACGAATGTTTCCGTGGTGTTTCCGTACGATGCGGGCGACGGCGTCCAATCCGAGTCCCGTGCCTTCACCAACACCTTTAGTGGTAAAGAACGGTTCGAAGATGCGCGACCGCAAATCTTCCGGGATGCCGGCGCCGTTGTCACGGATCTCCACCATGATATCAGTTGGTTCTAGCCGCGTGCGGATCTTTAACCTGCCCTCTTCCGGCATCGATTCAATTGCGTTCACGATCAGATTGGTCCAAACTATATTGAGTTCGGTGCCATAGGCCTTGATCGTCGGTAAGGATTCCGCATATTCGCGCGTAAGCTGAATGCGTCTTCGCTTCAACTTGTGCTTCAGAATGATCAGCGTATTGTCCAGACCTTTGTGAATATCGACCTGCTGGACCGAGGCCTGATCCATGTAACTGTATTCCTTGATCGCACCAACCAACTCAGAGATTCGCGCCGTACCGGCCTTGATCTCGGTCGCGAGTTTGGCCGCCCCAAGTTGCGCGTTGACACGGACCAGGACATCGCTAAAGGCAGATGGGTTCAGGTCATGGGCGATCCCGTCCAACGTTTTCGCATCTATCCCGGCTTCGACCAGGTTAGCTGAAAGTTTCCATGCGTCGTCGATTCCGTGTTCATCCAACCAGGTGGCCAGCACATCCTCGCGATCGCTTTGATCTAGTGAATTAAGTTCTGGCGCAGTTTCCGTATGGTCGATGGCCGTGTCTTCAAACGCACGTATCGCTTCGTATTGATCGTCGGATAGCTCGTGGTGACACAGCCGCAGATCCGCCGCGCGCAACTCTTTCAAAGTTTCGATCAGATCGTTCGCGGCGCGTGTTGCGCCGGCGGCCGGGTTATTCAGTTCGTGGGCCAACCCCGCCGACAGCTTGCCGAGGGCCATAAGCTTATCGCGCTGTTGATCGGCGGTGGTCGCCTCGCGCACGCGGTCGGTCAAGATCCCGACCAATCGCTGCGTGAGTAGCGGCATCCGCTGGAACATCTCGGGAAACAGATGCACCGGAAAAATAAGTAACCGCCCGTCCGTTACCGCGCGTCCCGTAGCCGTGAATTCCGTCATGCGTGAGAAGGGAAGCATTCCGGTAACTTCACTCACGGGATCGCCGGCGCGCGAAACGTAAACGCGCCCGTCGTGTTGATCCTCATCAAGATAGGCGTGTATTTCACCCTCCAAATTGATGACCATCACATCGGGTGGATCCCCCTTGCGGAACAACACGTCTCCAATGACGAACCGCAGATCCTCAGCGTTGTCTGCGAACCAGCGGAGTTGATCTTCCGGCAGGTCAGCAAAGACGTGGACACGGCGCAGCGCCTCGACCTGATCTGCCGGCGACTGCCTAACGGCCGGTTCCGTTCCTATTTCGCCGGTCACGACCGCCGGTACGCCTATGCCTTCATTCGTCGTGTCGTCCATGGATCAAACCACCTTACTGAGATATTGATGCACAAATGAGATCGCCACCGAGCCTTCGCCGACACCGGAAGCGATTCGTTTGACGGAACCGAAACGCACGTCGCCCACAACGAATATTCCGGGTACGTTCGTTTCTAACAATCCCGGGTCTCGATCCAAGGTCCAACCGGGGGGTCGTTTGCCTTCACGCATCAGGTCAGGCCCGGACAGAATGAAACCACGCTCGTCCCGTTCGACCACCTCTTGCAGCCATTTCGTATTGGGTGCGGCGCCGATCATGATAAAGAGGGAATTAGCCGAAACCTTATTGACCTCACCCGTAATGGTGCAATGGATCGATACGGCTTCGAGATGTTGGTCACCGTGAGCTTCGACGATCTCGGAATTGAACTCGATCTGAATATTTGGCGTCTGCTCAAGTTGATGGGCCAGGTATTGCGACATTGACGTGGCTAAGGTCGAACCGCGGACCAGGAGCACGACTTTCCGGGCATATTTTGAAAAGTACATTGCGGCTTGGCCCGCACTGTTCGCCCCGCCGACGACATACACGTCTTCGTCGCGGGTGGACATCGCCTCGGTCATGGCCGCGCCGTAGTAGATCCCGGCGCCAGTTAGGCGCTCAACACCGGGTGCGTCCAGTTTGCGCCACTCAACGCCGGTCGCGACTAAAACCGCGTGACAACTCACTTCGGCCCCGTCGGCGAGTTTTAAAAAACGGTAAGGTCCGTCCAATCGCACGGCGGTTGCTTCGGCCGAGAGGATCTCGACGCCAAACCGCCGGGCTTGAACGACCGCTCGACGTGCCAGATCACCGCCGCTCAATCCGCTAGGGAATCCGAGATAGTTCTCGATCCGGCTGGACATGCCCGCCTGTCCGCCCGGTGCCTCGCGCTCGATCATCACGGTACGCAACCCCTCGCTGGCGCCATAAACGGCGGCGGCCAGACCGGCGGGACCTCCGCCCACGATCGCCAGGTCATAAAACGACTCCGTCGCCCGCGTTTTAAAGCCGGCTTGTTCGGCGATCTCGCCCAACGAGGGTTGCCGCAAGCGTTGACCATTGGGAAAGATCAGCAGCGGTAGATTTTGCTTATCCTCGTCATCCAACAATTCAAGTAGTTCCCGGACCTCGCCCTGCACTTCGGCGGTTTCGATATCCAGCCACTGATATGGAACATGGTTTCGCGCCAGAAAATCTTTTATGTTGTGCGACGCCGGAGACCAGCGATTGCCGAGCACGCGGATGCCTTCGAAATGTGCCGGAAAGGCGGCCTGCCAGTCGTCGAGCAATTCGTCCAAAACGGGATAGAGATTTACTTCTGGTGGGTCCCAGGGTTTAAGCAGGAAATAGTTGACGCCGGCTTCATTTATCGCGGCAATGGCGGCGTCCGTGTCGGCGTAGGCGGTCAGGAGTACGCGCTTCGCGTCGGGATAAAGAGTGATCGCTTGCTCGAGGAACTCTACACCGGACAAGCCGGGCATCCGTTGATCAACCAAGAAAAGCACGACGGTATTATTGCGGACCTTCAGTTCCCGGACGATCTCCAGGGCGGCCGCGCCCGAATCAGCCCGGAGCACGCGATAATCACTCGCATACTTTCGCCGCAAGTCGCGTTCGATCGCACGCAGTACTTCCCGATCGTCATCAACCGTCAAAATTACCGGCTTAGCCATACGCGACGCCCACTCCCCACAGACCCGTAACATGTATTATTGAGGCTTACGAATGAGCGGGTCAAACGGCGTCAAAGGATGATCATTTATTGGGAGCAAAGTTGAGTTCTGTGAGATCGCCAAAAACGGTGATGAACTGAGCTGTGAAGGTCGCGCGTTTGGAAATGACATCTACGCGATAATTTCCCCCGGCCGCTAAATTGGAAAAACGATAGGCTCCCTCGGCGCTCGTCAGCGTGTATCTTTGCACGCCGGAAAGCAGATCAGTGATCACTAACATTGATCGGCCGGGCAAAACCCGACCAGCACCGGCAATGCGGCCGCCCACGGTAAAAGTTGAATTAACCAGCGGTGATTCAAAGGCACCGATATCTACGCTGCCATCCATGATCCGGGGGAAACCTGGGCCGCGCCCGTCAAATGACAGGGGCTGCGCAATGGTCTGAGTATCAAGGGCTTCCGAGCTGATTCCAGCATTCCGCGCCAATGAATCAAATCTGATCGCTCGTGTAGGAATCGGTCCACCGTAACTGGTCAATTCCAACAGGCCCGGATCGATCTGATTGATGGAACCAGTTCCCACAATGGAGCCAGAATTCGCGACCGCTGTTTCCACGATGTTGTTTCCCAAACGTGACAAGGTGGCAAAGTTGAAAACGTCGGCGCCTTGTTCACCCGCTGAATTGTCCGCAATTACGGTATTAGCGATCGAAAGCGTGGCGTTGTTTCCGCCATTGAATATCCCGCCGCCGAAACGAGTGACCGAATTTCCCGCTATGGTGCAGTTGCGCAAAATGGCAGTACCGCTCAGATTGGCCAATCCACCCGCCTGAACGCCACCCGAGTTGTTGCTCACGGTTACGTTCGACATCCTGAGGTTACTGAACTCGTTCTTGATGCCGGCTCCATAATTACCATTAAGGTTGTTGCTGATGGTCGAGTTTTCGATTCGGGCGGATGCAACTTGAAACAGATTGACGCCGGCGCCACCCAAGTCGTTGGAATTACCCAGTTTGTTGCCGCTGATCAAACTGCCTTTAATGGTTAAGCTCCCACCAAATAGTCCGATACCAGCGCCCGCGCCACCGGGCGTCAGCATATGATTATTGATTATCAGTGAGTCAGTAATATTCAACACGCTGCCGTTCGAGATGATCCCGCCGCCATTCTCGGCGCCGGTGGTGTTGTTGTCCACCGAAACCTGAAGGAGATTTAACGTCGCGCCGCCTCGCAAAGTGATTCCCCCGCCATTTGGATTATTGCTATGACCGCGACTGATCGTCAGGTTGTTGAGTTCGACGGTAACGCCCGGGCCGGCGCTGATCTCAATCGGCGAGACACCCAAGCGATCCACTGCATTGATGACGAACGCCGATCGA
>JBDSEC010000579.1:0-2832 GCA_039920205.1 Pyrinomonadaceae bacterium | reverse complement strand
CGACGTAGCTTACAATCTCCACGGCGGTACTACCGCGGGTTTCCTTATCCGCGCGGCGGGTGCGACGCATCGAGTGGGTTTTGCCGAATATCGATATTCTGCACTCTACAACCACCTTGCGCCTTCGACCGCTACGCTTTGGCGGGAAGAGAACCTGCATTCCGCGGATCAGCAGTTAGGGTTATTCGGCTGGACCGGTGTTCCGGTCACCGACCGCCCGGCGTCTGAATTGGGCCGATCCGAGGTGGACGAAGCCGCGATCGCGGTGAGGTTAGAAACGGCGGGATCTCTTTCGAGCCGTCCTTTGGCACTGGTCCATCCCGCTGCTGCGTTCGATACGAAGCGTTGGGCCGCCGAGAAATTTGCGGCGATCTGCGATCATTTGAGTGAGCGGGGTATTACACCGATCTTGGTTGCGTCGGCGGCGGAAAAGGATCTATTAGACCAAGTCTCAGCAAAATGCCGCGAACGGCCGGAGGGCTGGTCCGACCTTTCACTTCCGCAAATAACGGCCTTAGCGCGCCGTTGCCGCATTTTTGTCGGGAATGATAGTGGCGTCGCTCATATCGCCACCGCCGTAAAATTGCGAACCGTTGTCATATTTGGTTCATCCAACATTGAGCATTGGCGGCCGTGGAGATCGGTATCGTCCGTCGTGGTAGATGTGGGTATGCCGTGCGCGCCGTGTCCCGGTTACACTTGTGGCGAGTTTGCCACTCCGCAATGTATTGAACGCATTTCCGTCGCACAAGTAACGTTGGCGATCGATTCGGTATTGGCCGGCTCATCCTAAGTCGTTAGTAATTCGCTATGTACAGATCTATAAAACAAGGTTCGATTTCCCTGTTGTTGGCGGGTGGCTTGCTTCTCCCTGGCGTGTCCGTCAGCGCGCAGGAGCAACGCGAACGGGTGGCGCCGCCGGTTGCCCCGACGACGCTCACGATCACCAATGATCGCGGAAACACGCCGGTTGCATCGACCGGACGAAGGAGTGGAGCGCCTTCATCGGTGGCCGACCTTCAGTCGCGGATCTCCGAGATCACCCACCGCATAGGTTTATCGCGCGCACAGATCGGCGTCAAGATCGCTTCGCTCGATACTGGTCGAGTGATCTACGAAGAGAATGCTGAAAAACTCTACATGCCGGCCTCGAACATGAAGATCTATACGGTCGCGGCTGCCATCGACCGGTTGGGACCCGACTTTCGTTTTGTAACATCGGTCTATGCCCCGGCAAAACCGGATACGAACGGAACCGTAAACGGCGATCTGACCATTTACGGCCGCGGCGACCCGTCGATCTCGGCGGCGTTCAATAATGGCGATTATTGGAAGGGGATCAACGACTTAGCTCAAAAGATCGCGGATTCCGGCCTAAAACGGGTCGAGGGCGACCTGGTCGGTGACGAGAGCTACTTTCGTGGCCCGCCGTTAGGTGCCGGGTGGGAATGGGATGATCTGCAAAGTTTCGATGGGGCGCCGATCAGCGCGCTGTCGGTAAACAACAATGCGGTTGACGTAACGGTGCGCCCGGGGCCGGGCGCCGGTGCTGCGTGCAGCATAACGACCGGACCGCCATTGCCGATCTTGACCATTGTCAACCGAACGACGACGGGGGCGGCCGGATCGAAACGCAGCATCGCGATCTCGCGTTACCTGGGAGAGAGTACGGTCGAGGTTACTGGTTCGTTGCCGCTCGGCGATCAAGGTTTTGCCGGCATTGTTTCGGTACCCGATCCCGCGTTGGCGTTTGTGTATCTGCTGCGCTCGGCGTTGTCGGTCCGGGGTGTTGCGATAACGGGCCGCACACGGACCATGACGGCCCGCAGCCGCGGCGAGGTCCCGCTAAACATCGCAGGTTTGGTGGAATTGACGCAATGGAATTCGCCGCCCTTGAGCGAGATCGCGGGAAAAACCTTAAAGCCCAGTCAGAATCTTTACACCGAGCTGATCCTTCGTGCATTAGGCCAGATCGCCGGACCGACCGATCCAAGTATACGGACCAGCTCTGATGCTGGGCATGAAGTAGTAAAGCAGTTTTTGGCCAAGGCGGGATTGGACCCGAAGAGTTATGCGCTGGCCGATGGTTCCGGGCTGTCTCGGCATAATCTGATCTCAGCCAACGGTACCATCCAGTTGTTGACCTTCATGAGCCGCCACCGTTATGCCAACGTTTTTCGCGATGCGCTGCCGATTGCCGGGGTGGACGGCACGTTACGTAACCGTTTGAAGGACAACGCGGCCACGGGCAACGTCCAAGCAAAAACCGGAACCATTAATCAGGTGGCGGCTCTGTCGGGCTACGTCACGACCGGGGCGGGCGAGCGTCTGGTATTTTCCATCATCGTCAATAACCTGCCCGAAGATTCCAATGTACGCCGGGGCTATATCGACGAGATCACCGCCTTGATGGCATCACTGCAGGGCAAATCACAGTAGGCACCGCGCCGCTCTGACGGACAGCAACCAAAGTTTAGCTGATTTTATGCTGGCTCCCCCTCTCCCTTTGGGAGATGGGGGTTGGGGGGAGAGGGTGCGCTTCGCATACGGATCAAGATCAATAAAAAGTGTCCGGAGCCCTGAAGGGGCGGCAGAGGTTTTCGCTTTCGAAGCCGACGAAATCGATCCAATCCTAAACCGGTGACAATGCCGCAAGACGAATTTCCACTCCTACTAGCAAACAACCCCGACGAGATAGGCTCTAGCTAGCGACCAGGAAAATTCAGCCGCCCCCTTCGGGGGCTCCAGAAAATTCTTTATGGGTTGAATCCGTAAGTTGGCGGCCAACACCCTCTCCCCCCAACCCCCGTCTCCCAAAGGGAGAGGGGGAGC
>JBDSEC010000578.1:0-6072 GCA_039920205.1 Pyrinomonadaceae bacterium | reverse complement strand
CGAATACTCCACAGTGATCGTGGGCAGTGTGCTGGCCTGGTCACCGATGGTTTCGGCCTTGAAGGTCAACTTCGCGCGGTAGACATCCGGTTCGCGCGTGTCGATGCCCGCATCCGAGACATTCGGTGTGTTGGTGTTAGCGGAATTCGAATTCGTATTGACGTTATTTGTCGAGCCATTACTATTGCCCGCAGGTGGTGGGACACACGACGCCAAGGCCACCGTCAACAATAAAAAGCCGGGTAAAAGTGAACGTAAATTTATCTGCCGCATCAACTGCTCCTTGCATTGAGGCGCAGGGGAACACGCCGGAAAAACCACAATTATAGGGGAATTGCGAACCTTAGAATAGCATGCTCGCGGCGCCAGCGCGAAAACAGCGCAAAGTACGAAACCGTACCGGCTTTGTTGACTTTACCGACTTACCTGTCATAGAAGCGTAGTGTATTTTCAAGTCACGGACGGAGGCGGACGGTTCCATGAAAAGTTTATTGGCCATCGGCATGATCACGTTCTCGTTGTCGTTTTGTAACTTCCTCAACAAGAACAAAAACGAGAATGATAACGGCAATAGCAACAACAAGAATTCGAGCAGTTCGTCGAGTTCGTCCGGTTCCGACATCAAGGTTGAGCGGCCCGACCCGACCGCCGCGCAGACGGCCTCGGTGGCTAACGGCGCGTCCGCCAAATGGGACCAGCAGGGAATCACCTGGACGCTGCCGTTGAAATGGAAATCGATGGACGTCAAGAAGGAATCGTTCAACTTCATGTCTGGCGATGGTGCTTTTTTGCTCGTCAACATCTCGCCGATGTCGGATGATTTTCCGGTCGACTCCAGCATCAACGCTTATTACAAAGCCAAGGGCGACGAGATGAAGAACGGGAAGATCGAAGAGTTCAAGATGCTGGAACTCGACGGCGTTAAGGGCGTGCAGTGGCGCGAATCAATGCCGGAAGACAAGTCAGGCCCGCGCCGCTTGCAATGGATCGCTTACCGTAAATTTGGCGGGCAGGTGCAAATGGTCAACGTGATGCTGTCCACGGACGGCAGCAAGTTCGCCGATCATCAAGACGAGTTTTACGGGATCCTATACTCGACCAAGTTGGTCCACGATTAATCGTCTTCGTAAACCGTGGGAGCGTCGGCGTGGGGGACAAAACAGTGGCGGCAACGTGCTTCATACATGCCGCCCGCGCCGACCGCGACCCGTTCTTCCGATTCGAACGTGCGCTGTGAATAATTCGCCGTCTGACCGCAGCGCACACAGATGGCATGGGTCTTCGTGATGTGTTCAGCGATCGCCAACAATTGGGGCATCGGCTCGAACGGTTTGCCCAGGTAGTCCTGATCCAATCCTGCTACGATCACGCGTGTGCCCCGCGCCGCTAGCTCATTCGCGACGGCGACCAAGTCTAGATCAAAGAACTGCCCTTCATCGATACCCACCACTTGAGTTTCCGCGAGGACCAGGCCAAGCAACTCAGTAGCCGATTGTACCGGGACCGATTCATGTCGCTGTTCCGAATGCGAAACGATATGGTCATGCGAGAAACGGGTGTCGATCTTCGGCTTAAAGACCTGCACCTTTTGCCGCGCGATGCGGGCCCTCCGCAAACGCCGGATCAGCTCTTCCGATTTACCCGAAAACATAGACCCGGCGATCACTTCTACCCAGCCCGTGACTGACCGGTGCAGATCGGGATATTCTTCTTTGATCAATCCATCCATAATTTCTTCACGAATAAAGTGGCGCATTGTAGAACGGCGCCAACGCAGCAATAAGCGCCGCCTCGAAACTCATCGATCGCGTCAGCAGATCGCGCGATAGCACGCCCCATGACCCTTGCCGGCTGCGCACATCATGTTCGCCGGCGACCTCATCGATCACGACGCCTAATTCCAGTTTGCCATCGATGACCCGCCGCGCGATCGATGGTGGCACCTCGATCGCCGGGGCCGCGCCAAACCAACCTCGCGTGCCATCCGTAGCGTAGGCCCAGCCGCGCAAATAGGTGTGCCATTCGCCGTCAAACTTGATCGAATGAAAGCCGCCTTCTAAACCCAGGCAAATATCCGTATCGATCCCTTCGGACCGCAAAACGTCACCGACGCCGATTGCTCGCGCCCGTGCGCCGCGCATCAATTCGTCATCGGTCAAGGGCATCGCCGAAACATTTGACGGCACCGAACGCGCGATAATTGACGCATCGATCCACGCCGATTCCACGGTTGCGATCCGCTCTACCGCTGCGGTGACGGCGGCAACCTTGGCTGCGCGGTCCGACCCGAGCGCTATCACGCATTGGGCTGTCGTAGGGCTCAAAAAATGGTTCAACTTCCTGAAGTCTTGAGATCGCACCAAGGCTATACCACAAGGCCGTAGCGCGTCAAAAACGGATATGACACGATCGGTGGTATCAGAACAAGTAAACGGATCGAGTTTCGCTTGCGAGCACAGGGGGGCGCGGTCAATTCGTAGCCTCGTCGTATTGGCTTGTGCTAGGGTTATTTGTTAATCTTCGTATCACAGCAACGAGGTAAAGCTATGTCAGAACTAACATTTACGGCTATTTACGAAGAGGCCGAAGAAGGCGGATACATTGCCTATGTCGCCGAACTGCCGGGCGCTAATCCCCAAGGTGAAACGCTAGACGAAGCGCGCGAAAATGTGTGGAAGCAGTGTCTGAGAGGGTGGCCGGCACGCAGTTTACACTAACCCGACATACGGGCTTTTCACTACGATTCCCCGGATCTTTGACGACTTGGGAATTCCTCGACCAAAGTGAATCGAATTAAACCGCGCGAAGAAGGAAATTTTATTGGATCGTTGTTTTAGAAGCCTGAGGAAAGTTTATGCCCGCCAGTGATCTAGTTTACGACTGGAATACGATCAACCCAGACAGACCCGCTCCCGGACGTCTCATCGGTTTTGACGATGAAACCCTGCGTGACGGGTTGCAGTCGCCGTCCGTGCGCGAGCCTGAGGTCGAGCAGAAACTTGAACTGCTTCATTTGATGAACGATCTCGGCCTGGACACGGCCGACATCGGTTTGCCGGGGGCAGGCGGAACGCACGCGGCGGGAGTTGAGCGCCTGGCGCGCGAGATCGCCGAAAAAGGGATGGCGATACGCCCGAACTGCGCCGCGCGGACGCACAAGAACGACATTACTCCCATCATCGAGATCTCTCAGCGCGCGGGCATCGCCATCGAGGCCTGCACCTTTATCGGCTCTTCACCGGTGCGGTTCTATGCCGAGAACTGGACGTTGGACCAACTGTTGCAAATGACGGAAGAGGCGGTGACCTACGCCGTGGGCGCGGGATTGCCGGTCATGTATGTGACCGAGGACACGACGCGCGCCGATCCGGAAACGATCCGTGCGCTCTATACGACGGCCATCCGCTGCGGCGCAAAAGCGGTCTGCGTTTGCGACACTGTGGGACATGCCACCCCGGATGGCGCGTTTGCGGTGGTTAATTTTGTTCGTGGGATCATCGATGAACAGGGCGAAGACATTCGTCTTGATTGGCACGGGCATCAAGACCGGGGTCTGGGTGTGATCAATTCGATCGCCGCTATTTATGGTGGTGCGAATCAAGTTCACGGGTCCGCTTTGGGTGTGGGTGAACGGGTGGGCAATACGCCGATGGATCAACTACTGGTAAATTTGAAACTCCTAGGCTGGATCGACAACGACCTGACGAAATTAGGCACCTACTGCGAAAAGGCCGCTGAAGCAGTGGGTTGGGATATTCCGTTGAACTATCCGGTCTTTGGTAAGGATGCTTTTCGCACCGCCACTGGCGTGCATGCGGCCGCGGTGATAAAAAGCTATCGCAAGGGTGACAACGAACTGGCCGACCTGATCTATTCCGGTGTGCCCGCCGGACTGTTTGGATTGCACCAGGTGATAGAGGTCGGGCCGATGAGCGGCAAATCGAACGTAGTGTATTGGCTGGAATCGCGCGGCATCGAAGCCACGGATGACCGCGTTGCGCGTATCTTCGATAGTGCCAAGAAATCCGCGGGCGTGATGGGTGAGAGCGAAGTGCTCGAATTGGTCTAGTTCTCCCGGCCCGGATCCAGCTTCGGGTCTGCAACATTTCCCGTAAACATCCTGAATGATCTCTACTTCCGCAACGAATTCGGCGACCGCTATCGAAGAGTTACTCAACGACGAAAGGGTTCGTGCGGCGAGCCAATTGTTTTCCGAGCGGGCGGATGCCTACGTTGACGAGCAGATACGTCTGTGCGAGATCGCCGCTCCGCCATTTGGCGAGGGGCCGCGGGCCGAATATTTCGCCGGCCGGATGCGGGAGCTGGGCCTTTCGGAGGTCCAGCTCGATGAAGTCGGTAATTGCGTGGCCTGGCGTCCCGGCTCGGTCGCAGAGCCATTGGTGGTTTTGAGTGCGCATCTCGACACCGTTTTCCCGGCCGGGACGGATTGCACGGTGCGCCGGGAACGGGGACGCTTGTTCGCTCCGGGAATTGGCGATGACGGTTGTGGCTTGGTGGCGCTTTTAGCGATTGCCGAGGTATTGTCCCGCGGCGACATTAGGACCAACGGATCGCTTCTATTTGTCGCAACCGTAGGGGAAGAAGGCGAAGGCAATCTTCGCGGCGCACGTTACCTTTGTGCACAGGGGCCGTGGGCGGGGAAGATCTCGTCATTTATCAGTTTTGACGGGCCGGGGGTGGCGCGGATAACTCACGCTGCGCTCGGTTCGCGCCGTTATCGGCTGGAACTGCGCGGACCGGGTGGTCATTCGTGGGGTGATTTTGGTGTGGTCAACCCCGTTCACGCGCTGGGCCGGGTTATCGCGAAATTGGCGGCGTATCCCGCTCCGGCGGAACCACGCACAACCTTTAATGTAGGCCGGATCGAGGGAGGCAAAGGGGTAAATGTGATACCGGTGCAGGCGGCATTGGATGTCGATCTTCGTTCGGTCGACGCGGACGAGTTGCTTCGCCTTGATGCGTTCTTTCGCCGAACGGCCCGCGAAGCGGTTATGGAGGAAAATGCTGGGCGGCGCGCGGGAACGCCCCCGCTAGAGTTGGATCTGCGGCTGACGGGCGAACGACCCGGGGGCGAGACACCGTTGGATTCACCGATCACGCACATCGCCGCGGATGCGACTTTGGCGATGGGATACAAACCGATCTTTGACCGCTCCTCAACAGATTCCAACGTGCCCATCTCGTTGGGAATACCCGCGGTGACCCTGGGAGCAGGGGGAACTTCAGGTTGTACTCACACCTTGGATGAATGGTATGACCCGCGCGGCCGGGAAGAAGGATTAACGCGCGGACTATTGACCGCGTTGGCCTTGACCGGCATCTGCTAAGCGAAAATTGGATCGACTAAGTAAAAAAGGGACCGCACGGTAACGTGCGGTCCCTTTTAATAAAAGTGATAACCAGACCTAATTCAGGGGAATCGTTACCGTCGTCGTGCCGGCTTTTCCCGCCGGGAACCGCCGTTGACGCGCGATGCGTGTGGCCGTTGCGTCGGCGCCCGATGCCTGAGTAACGCGGCCGTTCTCGTCAAAACTCACCTGCACTGTGACCATTTTCGGTCCGGGTTTGGCCGGATCCGGTTTCGGTGTTGCTGCGGTGGTGTTAGCCGCCGCGGCTTTTTCACGCTCCAAACGAGCCTTTTCTTCCTGCTTGGCGCGGTCCTTGGCTTCACGGTTCGCCTTCGACGTTTCCGCCGCTGAAAGCGCGGAAGTCGCGGAGTTGGCCGGGTTCGATTCGTCCGGCACGGTCGACGGAGTCGTACCTGCGACCGTGGACGGATTTGCTTGCTCGGGCTGCGTGGCCTGTGGCGGTGCGGCGGCCTGAACCGAACGCTTACCGTACCAACCTGCCGGTACACCAATAGCAGCAATGATGACCACGACGGCCGCGATGGCCGCGAACACCACAGCTTTGCGGCGTCCACCGGCGCTGGCCTCTACCATCAGGGAAAGCGGGGCGACGGACTCACTGGGCGTCGGCGCCTCAACCGGATCTTCGTGATCGATCACTTCGGATAGGTTGAATGGTTCGTATACCTCGACCGGACTTTCC
>JBDSEC010000577.1:0-4458 GCA_039920205.1 Pyrinomonadaceae bacterium | reverse complement strand
CAAGACAAGATCTACCAGCCCGATCAAGTAACGAAGAGGGCGCGAATACTCCAGAAACCGGGTCCCTCTTATACCGATCGAGCGCGCGAAGCCGGGGTCAAGGGTACGGTTATGTTGCAAGCAGTTTTTGGCGCCGACGGGACGGTCCGTTCAGTTGATCCGATCTCTTCATTGAGTGGCGGATTGACGGAGGAGGCCATCCGCGTAGCGCGCATGATAACCTTTGTGCCGGCCACGATCGATGGCCGCCCCGTGTCACAGTATATAAAATTGGAATACCGTTTTGATATTTACTAAACGAATAAGACTAGTGCCGACCGTCCTTTTCTGCCTCCTGTGCGCCGGGTATATGGCAACTGGCGAGCCCGTTCGCAGCCAACAGTCGCGCAACGAGCAAACCATTACCGAACTTGGGGTCAAGCTTTACGAACAGGGTAAAATAGACGACGCCCTTATTCAATTCAAACTCGCCACCAAACGTACTAAAACAAGTTGGCCACCGCGCTGGAAGAAGTCGACACGACCCTAAGACTAAAACCGGATTACGGAGCGGCACTTTTGCTGAAAAGTGAAGTTCTGGTCGCCAAGTTTGCGGATGAGGCAGACGATGTTTCCGGACCGATCGAACCACGTTATCTTTATTTGAAGCAAGCGGCAGAGAGTCTGGAAACTTTTTTCCGCCTCTATCCAAACGAACCGGATACGGATAATTGGCGGCAACAGCTTTACACTCTTCGCGGCTATGACTCGATCGGTACCGAACCGAACAATCCAACGGTCGTGAAGGTATTTGCTCCTAGTAAAGTGAGCTCAAAAGCGAGGTTGCTAGTCAAACCGGCGCCGGAATACACCGAATATGCGCGAAGTATGGGTATTCAGGGAACCGTGAGACTGCGAGCTGTACTGTCATCGGATGGTACCGTAAAGCATATTTTGGTGCTTAACATGCTCGGCGGTGGATTGACCGGGCAAGCCATCAAGGCAGCGCGAGGGATCAAATTCATTCCCGCGACGGTCGCTGGCAAACCCGTATCGCAATACGTCGTAATTGAATACAACTTTTTGGCCTACTAGCCCCATCGGGTGCGCCGGGGGCAAAGTGCCCCCGATGCTCCACTCGTGGCATTGGAAGTTAATCCGCTTTTAACGACGCCATCTCGATCACAAACCGATACCGCACGTCGCTCTTTAGCAACCGTTCGTAGGCCTCGTTGATCTGCTGAATGTTGATCATCTCGATGTCCGCGGTGATGTTGTGTTCGCCGCAAAAGTCGAGCATCTCTTGCGTTTCGGCGATGCCGCCGATCGCTGAGCCCGAAAGGCTGCGACGGCCAATGAGCAAGCCGAAAGCGCCGACCGATAGCGGTTTTTCCGGCGCACCGACCAAGGTAATATTGGCATCACGCGCCAACAGGTTGATGTACGCATTGATGTCGTGCTCGGCCGACACGGCGTCGAGAATGAAATCAAAACTGCGCTCGTGTTTTTGCATCTCTTCGGCACTGTTCGAAAGCACCACCTCGTGCGCGCCCAAACGCATCGCGTCTTCGATCTTGCCCGGCGACGTGGTAAACACGACCACGTGCGCGCCCAGCGCGCGCGCAAACTTAACCCCCATGTGGCCCAATCCGCCGATGCCGACGACCCCGACTTTTTTGCCCGGGCCGACGCCCCAATGGCGCATCGGTGAATAGGTCGTGATGCCGGCACAGAGCAGCGGCGCGACCCCGGCCAGATCTAGATTCCCGGGGACCCGTAGCACGAAGTGTTCGTCCACGACGATGCTATCCGAATAGCCCCCGTACGTGCCCTCGGCGGTTCCATGTAGGTCCGGCGTGCCGTACGTCAGCGAGGAATTCGGACAGTACTGCTCCAACCCGTCTTGGCAATTCGGGCAGGTCCGATCCGAATCGACCATACAACCAACGCCGGCCAGATCGCCGACTTTGAATTTAGTAACGGCGGAACCGACCTCGGTTACGCGGCCGACGATCTCGTGGCCGGGAACGCTCGGGTAAACGGTGGGCATCGTGTCATGCCACTCGTCACGGACGTAGTGTAGGTCCGAATGGCAAACCCCGCAGAAAAGGATCTCGATCTTTAGGTCTTTTTCCGTCAGATCGCGACGAGGTATCGTGATCGGCGCCAGCGGCGAAGTTGGACTATCGGCAGCAAATGCTTTTGTCGTGTACATAATTTTGTCTCCAGTAATTAAGCCTAATTGTAATTCCTAAGGTTTTACTTATCCTGAGCCGGGTGCAATTAGTAGGGCAACTTCATGGGTGCGCCGATCCAGGTTCCTTTCGCTGGAGGCGCATTAAGAACTTAGCCAGATGCAAGGCTTTGCGCAGCTTCTGGTATCGCAAACTAGCAAACCGCGCACTGAAGGTGCGCCAGACTTCTTGCACCCCTTCAGCGTGCCCAACTTATTACCTTTCATCCAGAGGCCGCGCCAAGCCTTGCCTCTGGCTAAGTTCTTGCAGCGTCTTCGATGCCTAGGAATTGCCGCCTGCCACCCTAAGCGCCTTCGCCTACCCGCTTCGGAGCACCCTTCTTATGGTCGGGTTTCTGCCGCGCACCTCTCCGAATACTCGGCACAGGATCTACCGATTGATCATTTTTTGCGCGCCTTCGGAATACCGCGCGCCTTGCACCACGATCTCAGACGTAATGTTGTCGAGTTCGGCGAGATCGGCAGCGGTAAGCTCGATGTCTACGGCACCGAGATTCTCTTCCAACCGGTGACGCTTCGTGGTTCCCGGAATCGGCACGATCCACGGCTTTTGGGCCAGAACCCAAGCGAGCGCTATCTGGGCCGGTGTCGCATTTTTCTGTACGGCAAATTTACCGATCAGATCCACCAATGCCTGATTCGCCTTCCGCGCCTCCGGAGTAAATCGTGGCACGCCACTGCGAAAGTCGTTCGCATCGAACTTGGTGTTTTCATCGATCTTTCCGGTCAGAAAACCTCTGCCCAGCGGGCTGAACGGAACAAAGCCGATCCCGAGTTCCTTGAGTACCGGGAAGATCTCCGCTTCCGGTTCGCGCCACCAAAGCGAGTACTCGCTCTGGAGCGCCGTTACCGGTTGAACCGCATGAGCGCGGCGGATCGTCTGCACGCCAGCTTCGGACAGACCAAAATGTTTGACCTTACCTTCGTCGATCAGGTCTTTCACCGCGCCGGCTACCTCTTCGGTCGGCACTTTCGGATCGACACGGTGCTGATAAAAGAGATCGATCCGGTCCGTTCGCAATCGCTTGAGAGAAGCCTCGGCTACTTCGCGAATATGTTCCGGCCGGCTGTCCAACTCGCTCCATCGCCCGTCGCCGATCGACGACGGTGCGAAACCGAATTTTGTCGCGATCACTACCTGATCCCGCACGGGTTCCAAGGCTTCACCCACCAACTCTTCGTTCGTGAAGGGCCCATAAACTTCAGCGGTGTCAAATAGTGTGACGCCACGCTCGACGGCCGAGCGGATCAGCGAGATCATTTCCTGCTTATCCGCCGCCGGACCGTAACCAAAACTCATTCCCATGCAGCCCAGGCCCAAGGCTGACACTTCCAAATTACTATTTCCTAAATTGCGCTTTTGTATGATCTCGGTATTGTTGCTCATCTTATTTTCTCCTCGCTGTCTATCATCTGCCGCCAATTCATGCCCCCGGGGTTAAGGCTTACTATAGTGGCGCCGACCGGCGCGCCGTTATAACGATACTCGCGAATACCCGGACGATCCTGCAAAATTCCTAATTTACGGTATACAGACGAAACTTAATGCAGTTAGTATTCAACCATGGCGACAATTGAAGCAAATAACGATAAACAAAGGGTCGTAGCCAGCCGGAACGAGCTGATCGACCGGATGACCCGGGCCATTCCGGGTAATGGGTTCTTGGAGGTTTTCCCAGGAGTGTTCCTCGCCCGCTCGTCGCAGTTGACGGAACGGCTTCACTCGGTTTTCACGCCCGCCTTCTGCGTGATCGCCCAGGGCAGCAAGCAGGTTTTGCTTAGCGATGAAGTCTTTCGTTACGACCAAGGGCACTATCTGATCTCGACCGTCGAGTTGCCGATCGTCAGCCACGTCGTCGAAGCCTCGGACGCCCGCCCCTATCTTAGCGTGCGTATCGATCTTGATCCTTCGCTGGTTGCCTCGGCGATGCTGGAAGCCGGCGCCGAAACCAGGCAGCGCGAGGCCAGCGTCAAAGCGATGGATGTCAGTTCGATCGATGCCGATCTGCTCGACGCGGTGGTGCGACTGGTCCGCCTGGTGGAAACGCCGGACGAGATGCGAATGCTTGCGCCGCTGATCAACCGCGAGATCATTTTTCGCCTTTTGCGCGGCGAGCAGGGCGCGCGGCTCAGTCATTTGATGGCCTCCGGCGGCGGCGATACCCGTCGGATTTCCCGCGCGCTCAGGCAATTGCGTGAACATATGGAGCAGCCGCTTCGGATCG
>JBDSEC010000576.1:0-3972 GCA_039920205.1 Pyrinomonadaceae bacterium | reverse complement strand
GCGCATGTGGCGTCGAATTCGAAGCGGCGCTCGTTGGTGGTGGTGCTGACCGATCTGGTAGATGAAGAAGGTTCGCGTGAACTCTTGTCCGCCTTAAAGTTAATGCGTCCGCGGCATCTGCCGTTGATCGTGACCATCGCCGATCGCGACCTGCGTGCGGCGGTACGGCATCCGCCCGAAAGCGTGCAAGAGCTGTTCACCCAATCGGTTGCCGAAGAGATCTTGCATCAACGTGAAGCGGCACTTCGACTGGTTGAGTCACAAGGCGGATTGGCCTTGGACGTTACCGCGTCAACGTTGGCCCCGCAGCTTTTGGAGACCTACATTCGCGTGAAAGAGCGCGGCCTGCTGTGATCCGTATGAGTGCACGCAAATACATAGCCCGGGGATTTTTCCTGGTCGCGGCGATCATGGTCATCGCGTCGTTGATCGGTTCGTCTTCGCGCCGCACGGTTGCGTCCGATTCCAAAGCTGTGGCCGGCATTCGTTATGGTTACCAGTTGGATTCATATCGATTTCGCAACCGGATGTTTTTGCGCTTTTGGAATTCGGCGGGTATGCAGCTTGATTTTGATCTGCCCGGATATTATCCGGATCAAGTGCAGGAAGCACGCTGGCTACCGGGCGAGGGAGCGATCTATCTACGTATGACCGTTATGCGCCGCGAAGAGTCAATCGCCCTGTCGGCGCCCGTAAAGTTGCTTTACGATTTTCGAAGCGGCGAGTTGTTGCTGTCCGCGCCGATACCGTTGTGGCGGATCCCGCCGGGCGCGAAGAACGATTTGTGGTTGACCGACGGGCAATTCGAAGCGGCGATCGCTAAACACTAACCTCCCGCTGTTAAGAGGCGGTCTTTGACCGCCGGTTCAAGTCTTCCCAACCGCTGGCGGTCGAAGACCGCCTCTAAACAGGGAACGGAGCTGTTCTAATTGCTGGAAAACAATGTTGATTATGCGTTTTTCTGTTTAAAGCGCTAAGTTACAGCGCCCGGCGATTGAAGACGTAACGTGGTAACTACCTTAAAACAGAGACTTTCTGGCATTTTCGAGATGCCCGACACGGCCAGCCGCAACCTTCCAATGGAGGGTTTGCGCGGCTTTGCGGTCCTGTTGGTCTTCTTCGTTCACTACGACGCTCTGTTCAAATTCTTGGTCGATCCGGCTTCGACCAGCCACGCGATCTCCGCCTTTTTGTGGAGCATCGGCCATTCCGGGGTGGATCTCTTCTTTGTGCTTAGCGGGTATTTGATATACGGCTCGATCACAAAGAAGGCGCGTCCGTATTCGACCTTTATGCGCCGGCGCATCGAACGCATTTATCCGACCTTCCTTGCGGTGTTTGCCGTCTATTTGGCGATGTCGCTGCTGTTTCCGGGCAAGAGTAAGCTGCCGGCCGAAACCGGCGCGGCCGTTTGGTACGTGATCCAGAACATTTTACTGCTGCCCGGACTGTTCAACATTGAACCGATCATTACCGTCGCTTGGTCTTTGAGTTACGAATTCTTTTACTATCTCTTGATCCCGATTTTGGTCGGCGTAGCGGCAATGCGACGTTGGGCGCCGTCTTGGCGAGTCGTTTTCTTCTTGGCCTTGGCGGCGGCTTTCACCGCGGCGTGTATCGCCGGTTGGATCAGTCACATCCGGCTGATCATGTTCATTTCGGGTATCCTTTTATTCGAAGCCAAGCACTCGTTTGGTTGGGGACGTGAACGTTCGCGCCGAGTGGAAGTATTGGTGGTCATCACCACCGTGCTGACGTTCCCGTTGATCTACGGATTATGGAGCCGTCCAGGGATATTCACCTTCTGGCCCACCGATTTGCGCACGGGGGAGATCGCTCGGATCGTGGTTCTATTTTTCAGCTTCTTTGCGTTTACCTTGGTCAGTTTTAACCCGTCGTCGCTCTTAGGGCGGATGTTCACTTGGACGCCGATCCGATGGTTGGGGAATATGAGCTATTCCTATTACTTGATCCACGGATTGACGTTGAATGGATTATCGATCGTCGCCGTGGCGAAGCTTGGCGGGAGGGGTCACTCACCGTTGCTATTTTGGGTGGGAATGCCGTTGACGTTCGTCGTCACCTTGATTTCGTCCGCCGTGTTGTTCTGGTTGGTCGAGCGCAGATTCTCGCTGGTTCCGCATGCGGTTCCGGTCGAAAAAAAAACGGCGCGTGAAGTAATACCGGTGCGCATTGCCGAAGCCGAACAGGCTTAACTGGATTCGACCGCGGCCGTCTCTTCCTCTCCGCCGTGTCCCGCCAGCAACAGGTATCCATAAAGCGCCACAAACGTGATGACCGCCATCGAGTATTTGAAGATCGGACTGATCTCGGCCGGTGAGATAAAACCTTCGATGATGCCGGCGATCACTAACAAGATCGACACCCCACCCATCAAGCGCACAGCTTCGAGCCCATTCGTTTTCAATGCATCTGCCCGCGAAAGATCACCGGGCGCTAAGATCGCATAGCCGATCATCATGCCGGCGCCGCCGGCGATAAAGATACAGGTCAACTCAATAACCCCATGTCCGGCCATAAAGGTCAACAGTTCGCCTCCATAGCCCGCCTTGTAGGTCAGCGCAAGCACGGCACCGATCGATGCTCCGTTCGTCGCCATAATATAGAGTGCACCGACGGCAAAGAACGCGCCCATCGCAAAGGCGATAAAGGTCACGCCGATGTTGTTGGTCAAGATCTGGCTAGAACCAACTTGATTCGCTTCGTTCAGGCTCTTCCACCAGCGGACCTTCGGTGCGATCTGTTCGGCACGAAACCGCGACGGCACGCCCGCGAATTCGGAAAAATCGGCGTCGCGCCAGGTCCCGGCAAAGCCAACGCCGAAAAAGATCATGAAGGTGAGAAATGCCACGGCCGTAAATTTCCAGGTGCGGCGAAAGGTCTGCGGGAATTCACGCAAGAAATAGTTGCGCAAACGATTTCCCCCTTGCGGGTCAGCGGTATATATCTTTCCGTGCGCACGGATCACCAAACTGTTCAAATAATTGACCAAGCGCGGGTCGCGCGATTCCGCCCGCGCGATGGCCAGGTCCGACGCCGTGCGCCGGTAATATTTGCCCAGTTCGCGTACCTCTTCGCGATGCAGCCGCCGCAAACTGGTGTTACCTAGCAACGCCAGCAGATCTTCCAACCGCTGCCAGGCATTCTTTTTGTTATCGATGAACTTGTTTGATGACATGTGCGTTCTTACTTGCGTGAGATGATCAAATGCATGGGCATGGGGGTGAACGGAATATGTTCATTGCGCGAGAATCCGGCGGCCTGGGCCATCGCCCTTAATGCGGCAAACGTATAAGCATCACCGCTGGGCGTTGCCGCCAACATGACCAGACTGAACATTGCCTCGGCCGGAGGCGACACGCGGTCATCGTTCGGCACAAATTCCAAGGTCATTACCTGGCCATCAGCGGTCAATGACCGGCTGATCTTCTTCAACAAAGCGACGCAGGTTTCAGCGTCAAAGTGGTGTAGGAAATTGGTCAGTAACACCAGATCGTAGCCTTCGCCGAAATCCACCTTCATCGCATCACCCGGGATCAAGTGATGCCGATCGGCCACCCCAGCCTTCTCGGCATTCTCGGTCGCAACCGTCAAAACATTAGCCCAGTCCAAGGCGTAAACTTCGGCGCCAGGAAACTTTTGCGCGATCGTGATGCCGTAAATTCCATGTCCCGCCGCGATATCCAGTACCTTGAACTTGCGATCCGGAGCGTGATCCAAACGCGCCGCCATCATTTGCGCGGGTGGGCCCATCATCGACGCCATGCTGCGCGCGAATTTGACCCACATGTCGCTTTCCGGAGCGACGGATCCTTCTTCCGTGATCACCGTTCCCCCTTGACGAACCGCTTGCGTCAATCCGGCAAAGCCGCGCATCTGTATGTCGGACATCAGGAACAGATGCATATCACCGAGAAAGGCCGGCGAATGCCGATTCAAAAACACCGAAGA
>JBDSEC010000575.1:0-3024 GCA_039920205.1 Pyrinomonadaceae bacterium | reverse complement strand
GCTGAGACCGAAGGTGAAGTCACTGAATACCTGAATATTTTACGAGAGATCGACGAGACCGAGATAAACTCGAACGTTTCGATCAAACTCACCCAATTTGGGTTGGGTATCGATCCGGAATTAACCTATCGCAATGCTCGCCGGGTGGTGGCCGACGCGGCCCAACGGAACAACTTTGTCCGCGTGGACATGGAGCAATCCGATGTGACGCAAGTGACGATCGACATCTTCCGTCGCCTGCGCGACGAGTTCGATCTGAACAACGTTGGCATCGTTTTGCAGGCGTATCTGCGGCGCACGTATGATGACGCGACCGAGCTGCTTAAGATCCCCGCCCGCATCCGCATCTGCAAAGGCGCCTATAACGAACCTGCTGAGGTCGCGTTCCCGGACAAAAAGGATGTGGACGATAACTACGTGCGGGTGATGAAGCTCTTGCTCGCCAGCGGGACTTTTCACGGTATCGCTACGCACGATCCGAAAATGATCGACGCAACGGTCGACTTCGCGGCCAAAGAGGGGATCAAGAAGGAAGCGTTCGAATTTCAGATGCTTTACGGTGTGCGTCGCGATCTTCAAGTTCAACTGGCCAGGGACGGATATGGCATGCGGGTTTATGTGCCTTATGGTAAACACTGGTATCCTTACTTCATGCGGCGTTTGGCCGAACGGCCGGCCAATGTTTGGTTTGTTATGAAGAATATGTTCAAGGGTTAGACACGCGCCGCATCACCGCGGGTCAGCCGGTCAATTACCGCCTATGGAATCGTATTCGTGGATCGTTTGGGCCATCTTCGGCGTGATCATGATCATTGCCGAGATCTTCACGCCTGGATTCGTGCTGTTGTGGTTTGGGGTCGGTGCTTTGGCCGCGGCTTTCTTGGGATTGCTGGGAGTGGGGATCCCGTTACAGATCCTTACTTTCGTGGTCGTCTCGGTGGCCCTGATCGCGATGTCTCGAACGATCTTCGTAAACTATTTTTCGCGCGAAGCCAGCGATGGTGATCTTAAGTCGGGCGTTGATGCGATACCGGGTCAAGTAGTGACAGTGGTGTCTGCTAGTGTCGGCTCGTCCAATGCCGCCGAGGTTAAGTTGTTTGGTTCGGTCTGGACCGCCTACCCGGCTGATGGCGAGTCACCGTTAATTATCGGCGAACGTGTGGAGGTCGAGCGCGTGCAGGGAGCATCGCTATATGTGCGCCATGCGCGAAGCATGCCGGAATGGCGGCAGAAGGGTGAGATCGAGGAGTGAGCGAGCCGGTTAAGTGAGGCTGGCATTGTGGTGGTGGGTTCGAATTTCCGATTCGTTAGTGTCGCCAGCTCCATAGGAGTCAAATATTAATAGGTTGAATGGAGCGTGGTGAGGCTTAACTCTTGCGAACAGCGCCAACTCACGTCACAGCTCCGCTGCTGCCCAATGCGGTGAGGCTGGCCTCACCGGCGAGTCTCTCAACTTCTGGCGGCTACGCCCCGAATTTTGCTTTTCCAGCCCAAGTGAACCAGAACATTCGCGGCAAGCCGCACAAAGAGAAAGCTGCCCGGTGAGGCAAGCCTCACCGCACGGGTCAGCGGCCGAGCCGGTTCGAGAGTTGGCCCATTATTTCTTCATTCGCTATCACCCGCTCCGTTATTGGTACTTCCACAAACACTTTGGCCGAAATACAGGGCCAGATCGCGCTGAGGCGCGCACATTCGAACTTGACTGAAACCAACGTTGAATCGACAAACTAACAGTTTGACGTACACGGAAAAAGGGCAACCCGTTGGGGCTGCCCTTTTTGTGATCAACTAAGAACTGCTTTAGTTGGCGACGACAGTCATCGTGAACCGCGCCGCCGGAACCACGGTCTGCAGGTCATACGAATCGATGTCCAAATCCGCCAAACGCTGACCTTGCAAGCGGGTCGTGATGTGGAACGGCAACCACATGCAACCAACTTTGCGATAGTCGCTGCGGTACTCTTCGACGATCGGCGTGCTGTTGTAACGCGTGGTCACTTTGCCGATCATCAAATTGGTTTGCTGGATGTAATAACGAACCGTGTCGGCTGCGGTGAATTTCACTTCAACCACGTAATACTTGATGCCGCCTTCGGTTACATCTTTCTGACGCACAGCATTCAAATTGCCGTCTGCCGCACGGTTCAACGTAGCAAAACCCATTAGGCCCCAGTGACGGGTGGCCGTGGCTTCGCTTACGCGAAACTCGTTACCCATGTACATTCCGCCACCGGTCGTTCCGGTATAAACCAAGAATGACGGTCCCATCGCGGCCATGGCCGGATTGGTCGCCGACACGTCCAAACGGCGACGCGTGCTGGCATCTTGATAGTCAACTAAATTCAGTTTGACTTCGACCGCCGCGGCGGCCGGTCCCGA
The DNA here is from genome assembly GCA_039920205.1 of Pyrinomonadaceae bacterium. Lineage (GTDB taxonomy): Bacteria > Acidobacteriota > Blastocatellia > Pyrinomonadales > Pyrinomonadaceae > JBDSEC01. The sequence continues at coordinate 645 of JBDSEC010000575.1, read as the reverse complement.
ACCGAGACCAACGCCCGCCACGGGGGCCATGTTCACAAAACCCTGCGCGCGCGCGGTCACATATTGCAACCCTTCATATTCCTTACCGCCATGAGCGATACGCGCAAAGCGCAAAATTTCATAACCAGTCAGGTCCTGAGCGGACGTACTTTGGGCAAAGGGGATCACCACCAGCGCGCCGAAGGCGGCAGCCAGCAGGAATAAATATTTGGTCTTACTTAGTAACATTTTCGGCATTATCGAGCTCCTTCTAGTTGGGAAACCTTAGATCTGAAAACCTGCGATTGAAGATAAGACCGATGCAAACGCAGAATTTGCCTAGTTTTTCGTGGTTAAGCTGACTCGGTATCACCCAGCGTGGTGTCTTCCGCCACGGGACTGGATTCGACCGCTATCGGATCGGGACCTGGTTCGAGCAATTCTTCACCCTCGAACCGCGCTAATACGACGGTGATGTTGTCCTCACCGCCACGTTCATTAGCCTCGGATATAAGCCCGGTGCAGGCGGCACTAAGGTCGCCACCATTGGCCGTGACGATACGCAACATATCGTCCGCACGAAGCTTGCCCGAGAGACCATCACTGCAGAGTAAGAGGATGTCGCCGCGGCGCACCGATAATCGGGAACCGACGGGCGCGAGGTCG
>JBDSEC010000574.1:0-6634 GCA_039920205.1 Pyrinomonadaceae bacterium | reverse complement strand
AATTTAACCGGAGAAAACCGAGAGCGGGACCTTTGGGTTATATATTAAAGTAGCGCCCGGGAACCAGGTTCAATCTCACGTTGTTCGGTGAAGCAATTGACGTACAATTTCTCAGTTTTCTCTGTTACCTCCGGTTAGATCCAGTCTTAAAGAAATCCGCCACCGCATCGACCACTGTCGCCTGCATTGCTTCCGTCAGTTCCGGATAAATGGGTAGCGCAATGGTTTCCAGTGCGGCGCCTTCGCTCGCCGGAAAGTCACCGTTCGCGTAACCGAGATAGGCAAAGCACTCTTGCAGATGTAACGGCACCGGATAGTAAACTTCGCAACCGATCTGCCGGTCGCGGAGGTGGGCGATCAACTCGTCGCGATTGGGGACGCGGATCACGAATTGGTTATAGATATGCCTTCGGTTCGGAAGTTCACAGGGAAGACCGACCATCGTCACATTAGCCGCCGCGAATAACCCGCGGTACCTTTCGGCATTGCGTTGACGGCCGCTGGTCCAATGATCCAAATAGGGCAACTTGACCCGTAACACCGCCGCTTGCAATGCATCAAGACGGAAATTCCCGCCCACGTATTTGTGATAATACTTCGGCCCGTCACCATGATTGCGCAACTGCCGCACTCGTCCGGCCAATGTGTCATCCAACGCTGTTACTAGCCCACCGTCGCCGAAACCACCCAAATTCTTCGACGGGAAAAAGCTAAAACAGCCGAAGGTGCCGATCGAACCGGCGCGGCGGCCGTGGTATTCGGAACCGATCGCCTGCGCGGCGTCTTCGATAACGGCCAAACCATGCCGTTCGGCGATCGCCATGATCGGGTCCATTTCAGCCATCTGCCCGTAGAGATGCACCGGCATGATGACGCGCGTTTTCGCGGTGATGGCTTCTTCGATCAGGTCCGGCCGCAGGTTGTAGCTCTCGGGATCGATATCAACAAAGACCGGCCGCGCTCCCAGGCGCGCAATGCAACCCGCCGTGGCAAAGAAGGAATACGGAGTAGTGATTACCTCGTCATCCGGCTGGATCTCTAGCGCCATCATCGCGACTAATAGAGCGTCTGTCCCAGAGGAAACGCCGATGCCATGCGGCGCTCCCGAGTATTCGGCGACCTCGCGCTCCAGTCCCTCGACCTCGGGGCCATTAATAAACCACTGCGCATCGGCGACGCGGTCGATCGCCGCGCGGATCTCTTCACGAATAGGGCGGTATTGTTCTTTCAGGTCCAATAACGGTACCGGAGTTGCGGTTATTGCGGGTGCTTGTGACATTAAGAGAAGTTTAGCCTTCTGTGATAAAGAGCGTCAAACAATTCAGATCCGCGTCATCCGCGTAAATCCGCGGCTAATTCATTTGGCTAAAGAACTATTTGCCGCGGATTTACGCGGATTAGACGGATCTGAAAAAGACGACCTTTTAGCGTGATTGAAAATAGCAACCGACCGCCCGGATAAGACGACCGCCGGTGTTTGCAAGGCCCCACGGTCAGAGATCGCCTCCGAACTATTGGTAGTATCGGATACACGAGGTCCGGTGGAAAGTGGTCGGCTCTAAACGATCGAATGGGCGACCGATCGAGACGAGCGGGAGTTTCCGCGGCCTGTCACACGGCCCGCGCCGGTCGTCACTTTTCCAGGAGGCGTGTGATTTAGATAGAGTATAAATAATTACGAATACCAAAACTTCAGGCGCATAATTCCCCGTAAGACAATCCGTATAGAGCCGGTCGTTGACCGCCGGAGTTTGAACGCGCGAGGCCGGGCAATCAGAGACCACCTCTAAACAGAGATATGTGATGATCATGATCAAATCGACCAACATCAAAAACGCTATCGTCGCCGTGTTAACGGCCGCCGTATTTCTATCCACTTCCGTTCCGGCCCAGCAGTCGGATCCGGACATCAACGCCAAGATCCGTCAGGAAGAAACCAACAATTCAAAGATCATGTGGACCCTGCACTATTTATCGGATGTTTACGGGCCACGATTGACTGGTTCACCCAATCATAAGGCTGCGGCCGATTGGGCCGTGCGAACGATGACGGAATGGGGATTCCAGAATGCGGGACTCGAAGCCTGGGATTTTGGTCACTCGGGTTGGGTGAATGAACGCGCGTCGGGATTTATCACCGCGCCGGTGCAGGATTCGCTAACGTTCGAAGTTTTGGCGTGGACGCCAAGTACTAACCAGGCAGTAAAGGGCCAAGCGTTTCCGGTCGTCATTCCGCGCTTCCCGGTGCCGGACAAACCCGCGACCTTGCTCAATCCCACGCAAGAAGAATTGACCACCTATTTCAACAGCATCCGTGATCAGGTCAAAGGAAAGATCGTGTTGCTGGGAAAACCGGCCTCGGTCCCCGTCGATTTCAAACCGTCATCGAAACGGAGTGACGACGAAGCTTTGCAGAAGAGATACGATCCCAACGCGTTGCCGTTACCGACGCCCGCGCGCAACCAAGACGCGCCGGCGTCGCGGCCCGGCATGCTCACCAATGAACAATTGCGCGACCAGGTCGATAAATTCCTGCTCGATGCAAAGGTGAAGGTCCGCATCAATGACGCGGGCCGCGAGCACGGACAGATCCGCGCCTTCAGCAACAGCACCTACGACATCAAGAAAGTAGTCCCGACCGTCGTGCTGCGGAACGAAGACTATGGCCGCATCTGGCGCCTTCTGGACGATAAAACTGCAGTGTCGTTGGAGTTCGATATCCGCAACCGGATGATTCCCGAAGGGGCGACGTCCTACAACGTAGTGGGCGAACTCACCGGCACCGATAAAGCCGACGAAGTGATCATGCTGGGCGGCCACCTTGATTCGTGGCACTCGGCCACCGGTGCCACCGACAACGCGATCGGCTGCGCAATGATGATGGAAGCGTTGCGGATCCTGAAAGTGCTGGGCGTCAAACCGCGACGGACGATCCGTGTCGCACTTTGGAGCGGCGAAGAGCAAGGATTGTTAGGCTCCGAAGCCTATGTCAAGAAACATTTCGGTTCTTTCGAAAGCCCTTTGGCGGGGTTCGAGAAATTCGGAGGCTATTTCAATATCGACTCCGGAACGGGACGCGCACGCGGCATGACCGTGTTTGGACCACCCGCGGCAGCGGCGATCCTGCGTGGCTATCTGGCACCCTTTTCCGATCTGGGTGTCGTGGGCGCCATCGACACCAACAGTCGCCGGTCGGGCGGCTCGGATCACACTTCATTCAACCAAATGGGATTGCCCGGCATCGGCGTAAACCAGGACCCGGTCGAATACTTTACCCACACCTGGCACACGAATCTGGACACCTATGAACGGATCGTTCCCGACGACGTAAAGGCGTCGGCGATCATAATCGCCGGCGCGGTGTATCAATTGGCCATGCGCGACGAGTTGCTGCCGCGCTTTAGCCGTACCGAAATGCCGCCACCACCAGCCACCCCGACACCAACGCCCACTCCAACGCCACAATCTAAGGGAAATTAACATTGCGCTCGAAAATACGGCGACAAGGTTTTAGGTTCAACCGTGAATGAAATGTCAGATCTGTATAAACCGTGTAAATCCGCGGCTAATTTATTTGGCAAGGAAGGATTTGCCGCGGATTTACGCGGATTAGACGGATCTGAAAAAGCTGGATTTCGAAAAGTACGCGAATCCTGTTTTGGTGGGGTCTTTGACCGCCAGTGATCGGATTCGCGAGGCCCGTTGGTCATGGACCGCCTCTAAACCGTGGTCAGTTTGGCTTAAACTAACGTGCCCGGCGGAACGTTAGATTCATGCGATATGCACCTGTCAGCGGATGCGAGCCATCCTTAAGCGGCATGACTCCGTGATAGCTCAACCGTGAAAGTCCACCCCATACAACCACGTCGCCGTGGGTCAAAGGGATTCGCTGCGGCCGTTCGTCGCGCCGTTCGCAACCGAATAAAAACACCGCCGGCAGACCGAGCGAAACCGAGACGATCGGTTGAGTTTTATCCTGCTCGTCCTTGTCCTGATGCAGCGAGAGCTTCGCACCGGGTTCGTAGCAATTGATCAAGCATCCATCGGGAATAAAATCGGCAAAGCCCGCTTCGGCGGCGGCGTCATGGGCGAGCTTCAAAAAAACGTCGGGCATGGGCGGCCAGGGCTTGCCGGTTTCCCGGTTCATCGCGTCATATCGATAGCCGCTACGTTCCGACACCCAACCGAACGAGCCACAGTTGGTCATGGCCGCTGACATGCGAAATCCACCCGGTGTGATCATGTGACGAAAGGGTGCGACGTTCTCGACCACCTTGATCGCGTTTAGGATCTCCGCTTCGTTTGACGTGGCAAATTGCCGCAACACGACCGAACCAAGCGCAAGATACTCTACGCCAGACAATGGCCGTGACTCAGATTCAAACAACGTCAAATCCATCATTCGACCCAACCCTTAGGAGTGCGGACGAAGCGCCAGCAGGGTACGGAGCCAAGTACACGAACAAATGTATCCAACCCACGTTGAAGGATTTCGGCTAACTTGACTCCTCCCAACCAGCGGGCGAGTCGCCCGCGCTCCGGCTTTCGCCCGCAGCGTACGATAGGTTGTTAACCTGTCGGTGCTACTCACCCAAAATTCCCGCTTAATTTCAAACACGCATCCAGGCCGTCACACATCGACAGATTAACAGTCTGTAGTACCTTATTTCGCATCATGAAATATGATGCCCAACGTATGCCGATGCCCGGACCGGACGCGGCTAACACCATGGCGCAGGTTTACGCGATAGGTACCCCTAGTTCCCTGCACCGGTCGAGATTTGACCGCAAAGACAACGCCATCGCCGCGCCGCAACGGCACTACCATCGGGCGCGATTGCATTCTTGGCCGCTGCTCGGTGATCACAAACTCGCCGCCACTGAAATCCCGTCCCGGTTCTGATAATAAGATCGCCATTTGAAGCGGGAACACCTCGGCACCGTAAAGGTCCTGATGCAGACAGTTGTAGTCCCCTTCCCCATATTGCAGCAGCAAAGGCGTCGGTCTGGTTTGACCGGCAAGATCGCAACGCTCGATGTACTCGCGATGCGAATCGGGAAAATGCTCGTCAGTTCCCATCGACACGTTCCAGCGATTGGCGATCGGCGCCAAATGGTGATACGCCACCGTTCGGAGATCCTCGACCACCGATGGCAAGGGATAGGAAAAGTACTTGTATTCGCCCCTTCCGAAGCCATGCCGCGCCATTACGACCTGGCTTCGGTACAGCCCATTTACATTGTACAACGAAGCAATTTCATGGCATTCAGCCGTAGAAAGCAGATCCGGCACCAATCCGAATCCTTCATTATCAAGTTCCCGACCAACCCGTTCCCAGTCAACCGAATCAATTCTGGAGTAATCCGCAGTAAAAGGTAAAACTGGCAAGGCAGCCGTAACGGCCCCGCTCACGCCCGAGCCTCTTTCTCAAGCAAAGCCCGCTTTCGTTCCACCCCCCAGCGGTATCCGGACAGGCCCCCATCCGTTCTGACTACCCGGTGACACGGAATGGCCACGGCCAAACGATTCGCGCCACAGGCCTGCGCCACCGCCCGGACCGATTTCGGTGCACCGATCGATTGTGCGATGTCGGAATAGCTTGCGGTCGAACCGGCCGGGATCTTCTTTAGCGCCTGCCAAACGCGTTGCTGGAACGCGGTCCCGCGGACATCCAGCGGCAGGTCCAGGCCCAGGGCCGGAGCCTCGACAAAACCAACTACCGTTGCCACGGTCCGTTCGAAACCGGCGTCCCCGCCGATCAGGTTCGCGCGCGGAAAACGGTTCTGCAGATCACGGGCCAGCTCGTCCGGGTCGTCGCCGATCAAAATGGCGCAAACACCGACCTCGCTCTGCGCGACCAAGATCGAACCCAACGAACATTCGCCCACCGCAAAACGGATCTCGGTGCTCTTTCCGCCCGCGCGATAGTTCGACGGTGTCATCCCCAACATGGCATTCGACCGTTCATAGAACCGCCCGCTCGAATTATAGCCCGCATCGTAGATGGCCTCAGTCACCGTTCCCGACTGGCTCAAAGATTCGCGTACGCGTTGTTCACGATGGGCGGCGGCATACTGGCGCGGAGTCAGTCCGGTCGATTCCTTGAACCGGCGATGGAAATAGTAGCTGCTCATCCCCACCTGCGCGGCCAATTCGTCCAACTTGGGTGTCTCTTCGGCTTCCTCGATCAGACGGCAAGCCTCGGCGATCTTGATCGCGTGCTGATCGGACAAGCCAAGTTGATCGGGCTTGCACCGTTTGCAGGGCCGGAATCCGGCGGCCGCGGCTTCCTCGCCCGTCGCGTAAAACTGGACATTCTCCGGCCGCGGCAAACGCGACGCGCATCCCGGCCGGCAATAGACCCCGGTGGTCTTGACGGAAAAGAAAAAGGTACCGTCGGCGTTCGCATCGCGTGCCACTACCGCAGCCCAACGCGGGTCCGCTTCCAATTCCGTGATCAGTGTTTTTGCTGTGCTGCTCATATGTGTTCCTCCTAATTATCCCTCTCTGGAACACAAAGTAACAGCCCTGCGGAAACGGAACACTCCGTTTCTTGCTTTCAAATTCACAATGGTTAAAAGGCGGTCTTTGACCGCCGGTGCTCGGTTGAACCAAACACCGGCGGTCAAAGAC
>JBDSEC010000573.1:0-4656 GCA_039920205.1 Pyrinomonadaceae bacterium | reverse complement strand
ACAGCTCGGCTGCTGCCCCGTGCGGTGAGGCTGGCCTCACCGGCGATTAAATGAGAGTGCGGCTTGCCGCGAATTTTGCTTTCACGCTAGCCCGGAAAAGAACATTCGCGGCAAGCCGCACTGATACACCGGCTCGGTGAGGCAAGCCTCACCGCACTGGGCAGCGGCCTAGCCAGTTCGAGGGTTGAATCTACTAATTTGCGAATACACAAACCGGAAATTCTAAGATGCGAAATTGTGACCGTTAATAGACTTTCGATCCGGCCTGAGCTTAATAGTCTTTTGGGGAAGCCTGGTTAATATGTAGATCCAACCCTGGCGGGACCCAGAACGATTAGGCATTTAGGTAGGCTCAACGACTTAGTGGCAATTCTTTAAGAAGTGAAAAAAACTTCAAGTTCAACGACCAAACTTCGTGTAGGTGTCGACACCGGCGGTACGTTTACCGACTTCATTTATTCGGTAAAAGGGAAGTGGTGTCTGTTCAAGACGCCCTCGACGCCGGACGATCCGTCGCGGGCGATCGTCGCTGGAATGGAGCGTATCGCTATCGAGAACGGCGTTTCGCTCAAGGACCTAGAGGTCGTTCACGGCACGACGGTCGGCACCAATGCCTTGTTGCAACGTCGCGGCGCGAAGATCGCGCTGGTCACAACTGCCGGGTTTGAAGACGTTTTGGAGATCGGTCGACAGGCGCGGCCCTCGCTCTATGACCTCGCCGCGCAACGACCTGCACCGCTGGCGCCGCGAGAATTGCGGTTTGGAATTGCCGGACGGTTCGATCCGGCGGGAAATGTCGTCGATGAATTGGACGTGGCGGCTTTGGAACCGTTGGTGCGAAGACTACTCCGGGCCAATGTTGACGCCATCGCGGTTTCGTTACTCTTCTCGTTCGTAGATCCCCGGTTTGAAAAGGCCGTCGTTCAGGCGTTGAAGCCGCTGGGTCTGCCACTTTCGGTATCGCACGAGATACTTCCCGAATATCGTGAATTCGAACGCACCTCGACCGTCTGCATCAACGCCTACCTGCAACCGCTAATGGGAGACTATTTGCGGCGGTTACAACGCCGGGCGCCTACCTTGCGCGTAATGCAATCGTCCGGTGGAAGTATTTCGGCCACCGTCAGTGGGCGCGAACCGGTTCGTACCATCTTGTCTGGTCCAGCCGGCGGCGTGGTCGGCGCCGTGCGCGCGGCAAAAGCAAGTGGTTTTGATCGGATCATGACGTTCGATATGGGCGGGACCTCAACGGATGTGGCTTTGTGTGACACGGATGGACTGCGTATGACGCGCGAGGCTGTGGTTGCCGGTGTGCCGGTGGCGATCCCGATGATGGATATTCACACGGTCGGGGCGGGCGGCGGTTCGATCGCGCGGGTGGATGCGGGGGGATCATTGCGGGTGGGTCCTGAATCAGCGGGCGCCGATCCGGGGCCGGCCTGTTATGGCCGGGGATTGTTGCCCACGGTTACCGACTCGCATCAATTGTTAGGGCAGCTTGGTGACGGGGGTTTGTTGGGTGGCGAATTTGCTTTAGACACCAGATGCGCGGCTAATGCGTTTACCGGATTGGCCGAAAATATGAGCGAAGCGTCCGGCCGGCGTGTTTCCATTAAGGCGGCTGCGTTGGGAGTGTTGGACGTTGTTCGGGCGGGCCTGGAGCGAACTTTACGAGTTATCTCGGTCGAGCGGGGTTTCGATGCGCGCGATTTTACCTTGGTGTCGTTTGGCGGCGCCGGCGGATTGCATGCAGTTGAGCTAGCCCGCGCGTTGCGCATGCCGCGAGTGCTCGTTCCGGCCTCGCCCGGTGCGCTATCGGCACTGGGATGTTTGGCGGCGAATGTAGTGAAGGACCGAAGCCGGACCGTCATGCTCTTGGCCGGCGGCGACAGCAATTCTCGCGTCGTTCGCACTTTCAACGAACTAGAGCGCCGCGCGACCGCGGATCTAAAGCGCGAGGGATTCACCATCTCGCGACAACGTCACGAGCGGATCTTGGCGGTTCGCTATCTCGGCCAATCGTTCGAGCTGGATATCAGCTGGACACCTAACGTCGATGTAGCGGCGACGTTTCACGCGGCCCATACGGAACGTTATGGATATGCGCAAATGGAAAATCCGGTCGAGATCGTAAGCGCGCGAGTCCGCTCGTCGGGTTTGGTCGATCAGGTTGAAATTGCTTCATCGAGACGCCGTTCGCGCGGGCGCGTTGTTTCGCCCAATTATTATTTACCAGTTCATTTTGGCATCAAACCCGCGACGACGGGAATCTATTCCCGCTCCGAACTCACGCCTGGGGCACAACTACGATCGCCTTGCATTGTCACGGAATACTCGGGAACGACCTTGGTACCGTCGGGCGCAAAAGCGTGCATTGATAACGTGGGGAATTTGGTGATCGAACCATGACCAGTAACCGATCCAAAAAACTCGGATTCGACCCGACCACGCTCGAGATCTATCGTGCGCTCTACACTTCGGTAGCTGACGAGATGGGTATCGCCTTACGCCGCACCGCCTTTTCACCCAACATCAAAGAACGGCGGGATTATTCCTGCGCGGTGTTTGATGCGACCGGGAATGTAATTGCCCAGGGTGATCATATGCCCGTGCACCTGGGTTCGATGCCGATGGCGGTCGCGGCAGCGTTGGAACAGATCACGTTCGGGCCGGGCGACGTAGTGGCATTGAACGATCCGTTCGCGGGCGGCACCCATCTGCCGGACGTAACGTTGATAACGCGGGTCGGCGACGGGTCGAAGCCGTTGTTTTATGTCGCCAACCGCGCACACCACGCCGATATCGGCGGCGCCACGCCGGGGTCGATGGGATTGGCGACTGACGTTTATGGCGAAGGCTTGCGCATTCCGCCGGTTCGTTTGGTCCGGCGTGGGGCGGTGAACACAGATGTTATGGATCTGCTACTGGCGAATGTGCGCGCGCCCGCCGAACGTCAAGCCGATTTTGCCGCCCAGATCGGTTCGCTTACTACCGGTTCACGAAGATTGTTGGAGATCGTTGAGCGTCGTGGTTCGCGCGAGGCCTTGGATTACGCATCGCACTTGATCGAATACTCGGCGCGGATGATGCGCAGTGCGATTCGCGATATTCCGGACGGCATTTATCGGGCCGAAGATTTCCTGGATGACGACGGCCTGAAACACGGACCAGTTGCGATCCGCGTGAAGATCGAGATCAAGGGCGATCGCGCCAAGATCGATTTCACCGGAACCGACGCGCAAGTTCCCGGCGCGATCAACGCGGTCATGGCGATCACGGTTTCGGCGGTGGCGTATGTCTTTCGCTGTTTGTTGGAGGGCGACGTGCCCGCCAGCGCGGGATTGATGGAACCGATCGAGGTCATAGCGCCGCCCGGCACCGTAGTCAACGCGACGCATCCCGCGTCGGTCGCGGGTGGGAATGTAGAGACTTCTCAACGGATCGTGGATACGCTGTTACGCGCATTGGCCGTCGCTCTCTCTGCTCGTATCCCCGCGGCGTCTCAGGGCTCAATGAACAACCTGACGATCGGTGGAATCGATCCACGCACGCGCAAAGAATTCGCGTATTACGAAACCGTGGCGGGTGGAATGGGCGCGCGGCCCGCGAGCGATGGCCTCAGTGCGGTGCATACCCACATGACCAACAGTTTGAATACGCCAGCCGAAGCATTGGAGTACGCCTATCCACTGCGCGTGCGCGAATATTCGATCCGACGTAGTTCCGGTGGCGCCGGCCACCACCGGGGAGGTGACGGCGTCGTGCGCGAGATCGAGACCTTGGTCCCGGCACGGATGTCTATGCTAGCCGATCGGCGGGTGATCGCACCGTATGGACTAAGCGGCGGCGAAGCCGGACAAACCGGACGCGATCGAGTGATCCGCGCGGGACGCCGTTTACCCATTTGTTCGAAAGGAAGCTTTGATCTGGAAGCCGGCGATCGAGTGCGCATCGAAACCCCCAGCGGTGGCGGGTTTGGAAAGCAAGATTGAGTGGGTTGGTAGTACCGACTTAAGGTGCAAGCGTTCGTAGCCCCGCCTTGAGGCGGAATGTTGCAGAGCCAATTACTTCGAACGAACCGTGGTCCCGACGGTTCCGCCTAAAGGCGGGGCTACAAACGCTTGCGCGGTAAAGAACTGAACGGATGTTTCAAATTGAATTTGCGAGCTTGCGCAGCGGCCGCCCGGCCAAGCGGCCGGTGTGGCGTCCTTGGTCCACGACTATCTGGCCATTCACGATAACGTAGGGAATTCCGTCCGGATACTGCCGCGATTCTTCGTAGGTGGCTCGGTCTCTGACGGTTTCCGGGTCGAAAAGTACGAGGTCGGCGATATACCCGGTGCGCAAGAGACCGCGTTGATCCAGACCGAGCCGCGCCGCGGGTTTACCCGTCATCTTGTGAATAGCGTCCTCTAACGTAAGCAGGTTCCCGTCGCGAACGTATTGGGCCAGAATGCGCGGAAACGCGCCCCAACCACGCGGGTGGCCGATCGCGTTCGACAACGGTCCATCAACAGCGCGGGCGCTGCTGTCGGTGCAGATACTGGTCAAGGGCGAGGTTACGGCGGCGCGCACATCGCTGTCGTCCATGATGAAATATATCGCATCGGTCTGGCCACGGTCCTGAATTAGAATATCGAACAAGGTGTCCAATGC
>JBDSEC010000572.1:0-12400 GCA_039920205.1 Pyrinomonadaceae bacterium | reverse complement strand
TAGCGTGCCAAGAAAATCACCGTACCGTCGGATCACGGCATCTAGGGCGCGACGCCCAGGCGCGGGCGCTCCCGCGAAGTTTTTGATCACCAATTCAACTTCACCTTTCCGATCAAACCGCTGCCAGTTCGCGATTACCTGACCATTCCGCGTTACGACCGGATGGAAGATCACGCGGCCCCGGCCAACGTTCGGGCCAAGGGTGGACATGATCGGCGACCGGTCGGCGTAGCCTACGGTGAACTCGTCGTAGGCGGGAAGCAGGTCGATCCGGATCCTCGCGCGAATTACGGTCGTATCATTAAAACCTGCATGCCAGTACATTCGCTCGCCTACGACCAAAGGTTCTAGCTGGCGCTTTACCAATTCCAACGCCTGACGCGCTTGGGCAGCGGCCAGTCCGGACCACCAAGTAAGATCTTGGATCGTTGCCGGGCCGTGACCAGTAAAATAGCGTAGCGCCAGCTCAGCCAGCGCCTCATCGCCTTCCAACATCCGCGACGGTGGTAACCAGTCATCCAGAAGTGTGACGGTCGGTTGCCGCTGCGAATGGGCGCCCATACAGATCACCCCTTCCTGGGCCAACGACCAAAAGATATGTATTCCCCGGCTGCCACCGGCGTAGATTCCCGCATTTTCCAGCGCTTGGTAAAGCGCCGGCCGGGTCATCACCCGTTCCTGCTCAAGTTCGCGAACCACTACTTTTCGAGCGGCAGCCATCGACGTCGCGTCCAGTTCCAGATCCCGCTGGATCCGCGCGGCATGCTGCTGCAGAATTCGCGGGGCCAGCAAACGCAACATCCAACGGAGGTCTTGACCGGCGACGAAATGAAGGGTGCCCCGCATCGGCCAGCTACGCACGATCTGCCGTGCGGCGATCGCGGCTTCAATCGCCGCTTTGTTCGGATCCACCGTTCGTTGTCCGATCGCCCATAATGACCCGTAGTAATCCTGCGCTTGAACCGCTCCCAATCGCCGAACGACCTCGGTTGGCGATTCCGCCGAAGGTCCGTCCAAATATTGATTGCGCATTCGCCACAAGGGAATTTCACGTAAGCTTGCGTTTGACACCAAGTATTCTCCGATGATCGGAACTAACCACATACCCACGATCGGTCGATGCCGCGCCATCGCCTTTTTTGGTAATCCGTTCCTTTATTGTAAACTGTGCCGACCTGATCCTAGGGTTGACCCACGGTTCGAATCCCTTATGCATTTTGTAAAATTCCATGGTTTTGGCAACGACTACCTAGTGTTCGAAGCCGGTCAGGTTGCCGCCGTCGCGGACTTGGCAGATTTCGCGCGGCGCATTTGTGACCGACATTACGGGGCCGGCGCTGACGGCATTACGGTCGTCAGCTTGTCAGCGAATGCCGTCGCCGATTTTGACGTCCGCATTTTTAATCCGGATGGCAGCGAAGCCGGTCTATCCGGAAATGGAACCCGTTGTACCGCATCGTATCTGTATTTTCAGGATCTATGGGACCGGCCGGTTGTGCGTTTGAGTACGCGCACCGGGATAAAGAATTACCGTCTTAAGGAAACGATCGCGCCCGGGCATTATTGGTTCGAGGCAGAATTGGGCCAACCGCGTTTAGATAGCGCCAGCGTCCCGATCTTGACTCACACTGCAATGGAAAAAGTCGTCGATTATCCGTTGGAGATCGCGGGTCAGACCTGGCCGGTCACCGCGGTTCAGATGGGTAATCCGAACGCGACGATCTTCGTCGATGACTTCGATGCCTTGAATTGGCGAAGCATCAGCCGAGCGCTGGAAGTTCACCCGCTATTTCCCGAACGCACCAATGTCACTTTCGCCAGGGTATTGGACCGCGCCAATATTGAACTCCGCATTTGGGAACGGGGCGCGGGCGAGACGCTGTCGTCGGGCACCTGTTCCTGTGCGGCCGCGGTGGCCAGCGTGATCACTGGACGCACGGAGCGTTCAGTGGCGGTTCACACGATGGGCGGTCGCATTGAAGTGACCTGGCGTGACGATAACGAGATCGTTATGACCGGCCGCGCGGATGTAGTGTATAGCGGGCAATGGTTAGGGGATTAGGCACCGCGCGGGAGAATACATCCTTAAGAAATTTTTGCCGCGGATTTACGAGGATTAGACGGATCTGAATAAGTCGGCATTTTGGCGAGACTAGTAACAATAACCGACCATCGTTCAGAGGCAGTCTCTGACCGCCGGTGCCCGTCAAGTTTTGGCGCGCGGCTATGGCTACTTGAATCGACAGACTAACAGTCTGTCGTACGTTTAGAGGCGGTCTTTGACAGCCGGTGCTCGTCAGGTTTTGGCGCGCGGCTATGGCTAATTGAATCGACAGACTAACAGTATGTCGTACGTTTAGAGGCGGTCTTTGACCGCCGGTTGTTAGAGTTTAAGAAACAATGAAACCCGAACAAATCACGCGACGGAAACGATCCTTCGCGATCACCGGTCTCTTGATCCTAATGGCAATTCTTTCATCTGGCTGCGGACGGCCGGTTGGGACGGTGACCAGCGATGGTGTCGAGGCCGGCAGATCGGCACCAAAACCGCCCCCGGCATTGCCTCAACTAGTCAAGACCTGGCTCGGCAATTGGGAGCGTAACTTTTACGGAACCGGACCAATTCCGGACAAACCACTGAAAGTTATCTGGCAGATCAAGACCGGCTACATTTCCGGTCGGCTGCACCCTGATGGTTGGGGCGGAACTTCTTGGCCCGGACAACCCACGGTTACTCGCGATACGGTTTACTACCCGTCCGCGGACGGCAATGTCTATTCCGTCAACGTTAAGGACGGCACTATCAATTGGAAGTCCAAAGCGACTGATAGCTTCAAAGCGGCACCCACTATCCTGGGCGATCGTATTATTGCTAGCGGACTTGACCACATTATCTACTGCATCGATCGAAACGACGGCAGCTTGATCTGGAAATTCACGGCGGGTTTCGAGATCGACGGTTCCGTGATGGAGAAGGACGGCCGCATCTATTTCGGCTGCGAGGATTCGAATTTCTATGCTTTGAACCTTTCAGACGGGTCCCTGGTTTACAAGATCCAACTGGGTGGTTCGATGGAAGGTTCCGGTACTGCGGTGGACGGTCGAATTTACGTCGGGACCGAGCGGGGTCAGTTGTATTGTCTGAACCAGGTCGACGGCAAGATCATCTGGCAAGCTCCCATTGGCAACGGCGCCGATTCCGATTCAACCCCGGCCGTGCATGGTGATTTCGTCTATACGGCGGCGGAGGATGGCTATGTACGTTGCTTTCGCAAAGACAATGGTCAAGAAGTCTGGAAGTGGAAATCCGATCCCGGCGGTTCGGAAAGCGGTGGTCGCGGCGGCTTCTGGGCCAGCCCCATCGTATGGGAAAACAATATCTTCTTGGGCTCGGACAACGGCAACTTTTATAAATTGACGATGGACGGCCAGATGGTTTGGAAGACCCGCATGCATATGGCGGTATGGGGCACGTCACCGATCGTCGATGGTAAAATTATCGTCGGCGACAAAGCCGGCTGGGTAAATATTCTGGACCCGAAGGACGGGCGCATCTTGACCGAGATCAAGATCGGCGACAGCGTCAACGCTACCCCGGCGGTGCTAAATGGCCGTATTTATATCGGCGCCTTTATGGGTCAATTGTACTGTTTAGGGTTTGAGGATTAGTGGGAAATGCTGTTACTGGTAGATAACACTTTCGAGGGCAAAGGGATCAGTCCGCGTGAGATCCATGAAGCGCTGTCCCGCATCCAGCCGAGTCTGACCATCCGCATCGAGCACTTTCCTAACGTTACGCCCGAGGCGGTCGCTGTCTGGTCGCCATCGCACATAATACTTAGCGGCCAAAGCCATTACTGGGTGGATTACTCGGCGGAATCGTTGGCCGGGATATTCGAAGTGATACGCCATTCGCCGCTGCCGATCTTGGGCATCTGCGGCGGTCACCAGCAGATCGCGCTGGCCTACGGTTCAAAGGTTGAAATCATGAACCGCATCGCGCCGGGTGAAGGTTATGACGGATGCGTTAAGGAACGTGGGTTCGGCGACATAACCAGCACCGGCGCTGGTCTATTCGCCGGCTTGCGGCAAACCTTTTCCGTTTGGCATTCGCACTACGAAGAAGTAAAGGATCTGCCCGTCGAATTCGAGATAACCGCGTCAAGCCAAACTTGCCGTATTCAAGCCATGCAACATTCCGTGCGGCCATTGCATAGCGTGCAGTTTCATCCCGAATTGTTTGATGACGATCATCCAGTGGGCCGGCAATTGGTAGAGAATTTTTTGAAGTTGTAACTTAATGTGGTCAGGAATTGAGGTTCGATTCCCATATCAACGGCTTGCCCGCCACGAAGTTCAACGCGGTTACCGCGAACTCTAAGGAAAACACACAACTTCACAATGGATCGAGGCTCTTCTTGGCGTTGGCCTATGAGTCGAATTGATTTCTGCGGCGTGCTCGCAAATCGCCTGTCTCCGCGGATACAACGAACGCAGGACCTACTTCCACCGACTCAGATCCATCGTGAAACAGACCGTCTGCTGCTGTGACCCCTCTAACAACGCCGCGCCGAACAATAGTTTGGTGCGTGTCCCATCCTTGCGAATGAACGTCTTTTCAAACGGGGTGAAGGCGCCGCGTTCGCGCATCTCTTCGATCGCGGAGTCATCCAAGTGGCGCAGTTCCGGCAGAGTGATGCTGTCCCAGCGAATATCACCGCCGACCAGATCATTGCGGTCATAACCGATCGCGTCCAGGAAAGCATCGTTCGCCTCGGTGATGGTTCCCGACAGGTCCCAGAACATGATGCCGATGATGTTCGATTCGGAAACCCGACGGAAACGCGCCTCGCTCGAGCGCAAAGCCTCTTCGGTCTTTTCGCGTTCGGCGATCTCTTGGATCAACTGATAATTCGCGTTAGCCAAGGACCGCGTGCGCGATTCAACTAAGGATTCAAGCTGATCTTTCTCGACCTGAAGTTTTTCCGTGGTGCGTTCATGCCGATGAAGTTCTAGGCCCAGGTCGTGAGCTTCCTGCTGGATCGCCTGTCGCTTTCGCGCATCCTGCGTGGCATCCAACATTATTACTCGTGTGTCTTCGCCGTCCTTCCACAGGTAGATATCGGCGACGGCGCCTGTGTCGGTTGTCACATACGGCAGGAACATGGGTGACTTTTCTAAAGGCAGTATACCGAACAGGAAAGGCAGGCTTTCGTCAGCCCGTTGGCCCAGCGGAATATCGCGCAGGCCGTAAGCATACAAGGCGCCACCGATCTCGACCAACGTACCGTCGGGTCGGATGCGCAGATTAACCAACATCCGCGTGGCGGCGGTCAGCTTAATGACAAACTCAGTTACTGCAGCGGGGAAGACACTCATTATTTCTCCATGATCCTTTCGGCCAAAGTGGAAAAAGCCTGCTCGACGCCCTGACCGGATTTGGCGCTCGTATGTTGGACCAACCACCCACGCGCGATCAATTCTTCAATTTGCACCGGGGTGATCTGCCATTCCTCGATCAGATCGGCCTTGTTGATCGCCACCACGAAAGGGATCAGTCCGATCTCTTTATCAACAAATGCCTGCACATCGTGCGCCGTGTCCAAAGTAGCGGCCCGCGTGCCGTCGATCACTAACAGATATCCGGATGCGCCGCGGATGTATGACGAACGCAATTTTTCGACGCCGTCGTCACCTTGGATATCCCACAGCAACAGATTCACTTCGGTATCACCGACTTGGACCGGCTTTTTGTCGATCTTGACGCCGACGGTCGTAAGATATTTGTCCGTGTAAATGCTCTGAACGTAGCGTTGGACCAGGCTGGTCTTGCCTACCGCATAGGCGCCCAGCATGCAGATCTTCTTTTGAATCATGAGTGAAGATAACCGGCCTAGGGGATTTCGCGCAAATTCAACCGCGAATTAGTCGAGTTCTAGTAGGTAACGAAGACTTTGATAGTGACGCTGCGGTTGAACTCTCGATCTTGGTCACTCAATTCGGTGCGCAACGGCGCCGAAGTTCCCGCCGCCAAGACTTCCAGATTGGCCGCGGAACCCAACTTGGCCTCAAGCAGGGCGCGAATTACCTCGGCACGGTCGCGACTGAGCTGAAGATTTACGTTTTCGGTCCCCGTGGTATCCGTATGTCCGATTATCTGGATGCGGAATTCACGCGTGACCTTCGGGCCTAGGTCGTGAAGTTGCTGAATCCCCGCGACCAATTTATTGATCTCGCTTTCCTGGCCTGATACAAACTGCGTCGAGTTGTCTTGGAATCGTACCACCATCTTTTCCAGCGTCTGCCGGATCAAGGCGAATTGCTGACGGCCGGTTTCGACCACATTTTCGTCGTGATAGGTTGTCACCCCCGGCAACGCCCGCGCCAATATGCGCGACTCGGCGATCCATTCCTTCGACGCGATCCCGGCGGCATCTAAAACCCCGTCTTGATACGAGAGATGTACGGTATCCGGTGGCTGCAACGCATGCTGCGCACGCCGGAGCACGAATTCGGCACTGAGCGCGTGATACGGCTCCCAAGCCGCCACCACCTTATCTGGATCCAAGCCGGCATCGACGACAAATTTTTGCGGCTCCGCGGCCAACGGGTCGCGTAATCCCCGCACGTAATATTTGGTCCAGCCCCGCTCGGCACTGATCAACACCAATCCCGGCTCGGTCTGCAAACGCGTGACATAGTTCGACCAGCGGCGATATTCGCGTATCCAAAGGAAGCCAAACACCAAGACCGCGAGTAGCAACACCGCTCCGATTACGTGCAGCGGCTTGATCCGCTTCTTCGGTTTCGCCGCGTCTTTGGCCGCGTCGTATTGGACCTGGAGACAGGTTTCCAATTCGGGCCGAACGGATTCGAAATGCGCGGTGTCGCCCTCGAACTTTTTCAATTCGCGGCTGAGATCGGTATGGATCTTTTCTAGGGTTTGGTGAAACACCAAGCGCAGATCTTCGGGGGCGTTCCCGCGAATCACGGCGGCCAAGACCGCCTTCGGCCCTGGTTCGATCCATACGGTCAATTCGCCG
Organism: Pyrinomonadaceae bacterium; assembly: GCA_039920205.1. Taxonomy (GTDB): domain Bacteria; phylum Acidobacteriota; class Blastocatellia; order Pyrinomonadales; family Pyrinomonadaceae; genus JBDSEC01. The sequence goes on along the minus strand of JBDSEC010000572.1, from coordinate 5,357 downwards.
ACCTTCAGCGTATTCAAAGTGCCGGCTTGGTTCTCTTCTCGGCCCTGAAATGAATCCTGCACGAAATCTTGGATGGCGGTCATCATGCCGGAAACCATATCGGCGTCCTGCGTAATGACTCCGGGGGCCGCGACGTGTTGCAGCAACAACCCGGTCTCGCGGTGGATCAAAAACACCTGCTCGACGCGGTATAACAGCGTGTGCAGCATTACTACTTCGGCAAATGATTTGCCCGTGCGCGCTGCTTCGATCCGCCACTTCAACCCCTGCACCGAAATACTGTGTTCCAAGGTCTGGTTCAGCGATTGGACCATTTGGCCCAAAGCTTCGGCGATCGCTTTGCGCGTCGCGGGTCCGATGATGGGGAAAAGGGCGTCGGCCAAAATACGCGGATTACGCTTGACCGAGTTTTCGATATTCTCTTCCGTTAGCGGCAACATCGCGTCGCTTAAGTTAGAGTTTTCCCGCGCGCTGTGTTTGACCGCTTGTGGCAACACATCGGCCACCGCGGATGGCAATTCTGAAACTCGTTGTTGCAGATCGGTGAGGGTTTGTTGTTCGGGGCCTACTAAAAGGCTACGCAGTTCGTCGAACGCCCCCGCAGAAAGCACGGGTGCGCCGTTCGTGGCCGCGGGCTTTCCGGCGGTTTCCTTAGTTGTGGAGGTCGGCTTTTCCGGCGCGGTTTCGGCCGTCGCGCCCGAAGCCGTTCGGTCAGACATTTAACCACTCCCGGCAAAGAACCTAAATACGATTCGGCAAGCGGGCGCTTATTCCGCGCCCGGCACTTTGGAATCCTTGGTCAGGCGCAAGGCGACCTCGTTGAACATCGAAGCCAGATCCGTGCGATTGGTCTTTTCGTCGCGCAGCCCATCGACCTCGCGATTCAACAACCCGTGTAAGTCGTCGTGGCGATTCTTGATCTCGTCGCTCAGGGTCTTGGACTGTTCCAAGATGTGACCGCGCAATTCGGAATGGCCCTGATTCAACTGGTCTTCCAATTGCGCCGAACGTCGTTCGGACGTCCGCGCCAGATCCTTCATGCCTTCTGATAAATGCTGTACATCATCCGTACGCGCGGTTTTTTCGGCCGCCAAGCGCATGCCCAACGCCTCGAATTCCTTCTTGATGAATGCTTCCAAGGTGTCGAACCGGCGGCGCGTATCCTCGCGCAGGTCGGTCGCTTCCTTTAGCAATCGCTCTTCCAAACGCGCGAACCGTTTGTCGTAATCGCGCATTTGCGTGCCAAAAAGAATGTCGCGGATCTTGTCTACATTCTCAACGCCCGCATTGGCGGCCGCATCCGCATTGCCTTCGGCCGGAGCCGCTCCATTTGCTTCCATATCGGTTTCGGGTCCCATACCAAACGCCCTTTTAAACTTCAAAAGCCTAGATCAGTTCAACCACATTCGTTTGCCTAGAATTGTCGCGCTTTCCTGACGTCAGCGCAATCCTTGATCGGGCTGGCGGACACATGCTGAGCCCGCAGGTCAACATATCGAAAATATTGCGAATAAACGGAGAATTCCCAAACAATTGCTAGCGAGGGTCTGCAATATTCATGGAAATCGCGTGACGGACGGTTACATTTACCACAACTATTTTGTATTCACCCACTTTAACGCCTTTACCAAATGTCGCACTAAATTGGATTCATTGCTCCGGATCGTGTCGGCATCCCGTTCTTCTTCCTGCCATACGATCACCCGCCGTCCGTCTCGTTTAACGTAGACCACCAACTCCGAAGTGGTGATCGGTCGGGTTGCGTCGACCTCAGTTTCAACGCTGATGACCCGTGTTTCCAAAAAGAATTCCGCATCCGCGGCCGATTCGATCACTTGCCATTCCGGATTCTGCTTGTTCATTTCCTTGATCAACGTCGTACGTTTATCCAGGCGGTCGGAAACAACAAAACAAGTCCGCAAGCCGGCGAGTTCGGTCAATTGATTAACGGTGGTATCTTTGGTTTGCGCCCACGCAACTTCGGCGCCGCCGGTCAGAATTAAAATGAGGAGGGCGCAAAGCAACGATCCATAAACGCGACTCCGGCCCACAAATCTAAGAAAACTCATAATCGGATCGGCCTCCAACGCAACTATTTGCAGATTGTCGCCCTTCGCTAGGCGAAGCGCAGTAGCTAACTGGGCGGTCAATTTTCCAAGATAGTAACAAAAAACAAAGAGCCGCGGTCATCCCGCGGCTCTTTGTCGTTTGTTTGGTCCAGGGGACCAACCTGCTTCGCCGGCTTAATTCGTGCCGCTGGCGCCGCTGCTGTACATCGCAAAGCTTCCCCAAATGGCATCAATGGTCTTCTCGTTGGCGGCAAACTTAGCGTCGTCGCAACCCACGATCATGATGTAGTTATCCGTAACGTCCGTCGCGACCAAGATATTACCCGCGGTCTTTTTGCCGCTAGCGTCCACCGAAGTGAATTTCGCGATGCTGTAATCGGCGGTGATCTCGGCCAAGGCTTCGAACTTGACATCTTTTTCACCCATCGATTCCAAGGCGGCCTTGGCACCGGCCATCAGATCGTCTTTGGTCTTGGTTTTGTCTTTGAAAGCAAAAACCATGATACCGATCTCGTACGGAGCCGGCACTTTCGCCGAATAGACGTCAACGCCGTCGGGAGTCTTTTCGACTTTACCTTCGGTTCCCGCCGGGACCTTGAATTCATAGCCCTTTGACTCGTCGGCTAACGGTATCCAATCGGCCGGTACCGGGGCGGCCTTGTCGGTCGGCAGTTTGGTTTCCGGCTTCTTAGCGGTATCACCCGCCGGCTTCGGTGTCGCCGACGGCGAAGGCTTGGCGGTGTTGGCGTTAGTATTGGTATTCGCGGCCGGTTTGCTGCATCCCGCGATCACCAGCAACGCAGTTAAGGCGAAAGCAAAGAAAATTTTCTTGTTCATTTATCTCCTAGTTGATTCAAAGGGCGCGCACACCGCGCCGGGGGAAAAACCCGATCGTGAACAGACGGGTAAAGAGTTGGGTCAACCGCAACGATTTCGATCTATTGCTAAACAGAAAGCCGGGTGGACCTGTAAAGGACGCGGGCCTCGTGTCCTGAATAATTAGTTATTTGCAAAGTGTGCTAAATAAAAACGCGCTGACGATCTACTTGGAGCCGGCGACAGGATTTGAACCCGCGACCCTCTGATTACAAATCAGATGCTCTACCAACTGAGCTACGCCGGCGCAGAATTAACGAGATACGTTACCAAAAGAACGTCAATTATTCCAATTGACCGCCATTTGTCAATCAATTCGACCACCTCTTTGATTGTTAAACGATGAAAAAACATGTTGACTCGTGCGCGTTTGACCGTTAGGATTAATCTTGACCAAAGGATGGCCTGGCCCAAAATTGGACCTGAGGGCCGCCGCCTCGCTCGCTTATTCCATGTTTTTCGGCATTTTGCCGATCTAAGCCGCCCAGTCTCGACCAGACCGGTCGGCGCTAAAGGAGTCTTTCAAGTGCGGATAAATACTCGATACATCGTGCGCCTAGTCGTTTTGGCGACCCTAACTTGCGCCTGCGCCGGGCTGGCCGCGGCCCAGATCACCAAAGCTGATTCGGCTAGGAAGCCGCAGGGCCCGACCGTCATTGAACCAGTCGCCATTCCGGCCATGCGGGTGACCCACAAGACCAATTTGGTCTGTGCGGGTTTTATCCAGTATGCGCCCGCGCCGAATTACCTAGAGATCGTCGGCGGCGAACAAGAGCAGGAACAGAACAATTACAGTGAAGGTGATTACGTTTACATCAACCGCGGCGCCGCCCAAGGCATTCAAGTCGGCAACGAATACACGGTCGCGCGTCCGCGGGGACAGTTCAAAACCCAATTGTCCGATAAGCACGGCTGGCTAGGGGTTTTCACCCAGGAGGTCGGCGCTATCCAAGTGACCGAAGTTAAAGAGAATGTTTCGGTAGCGATCGTAACGGCCGCCTGTGACACGATCTATTTAGGCGACCTGTTGCGTGCTTTGGAAGAGCACGAAGCTCCGTTGGCCCGTCCCGACTCAAATCCCGATCGCTTTGCCGATCCTTCGGGCAAGCAAACCGGCCGCATCGTGTTGTCGCGCGATGGGCGTGAACTGCTTTCGCGTGATCAGATCGTGTATGTGGATCTGGGCTCGGAAGACAACGTCCGCGCGGGTGACTATCTAACCGTCTATCGCCGCTTGGGCAAGGGGAAGATCACCGATTATCGTGACGATAATGTGGTCGATTCCGCGAGTGGCTTTGGCAGTGGTAGATTCTTGGGCGGTCCCTACTCGAACGAATCGCAGCGCGTCCAGGATGCGAACACCAACGGCAAGTACGGACCGATCCGTTCGACGCCCGACGTTAAGAACAGCCGCCCGCCGATGCCCCGTAAGTACGTCGGCGAGTTGGTCATACTAAACGTACAACAGCGCACGGCCACCGCCGTGATCACTCGTGTAGCCGGCGAAGTCCACACCGGCGATTCCGTGGAACTTCAGTAACCGCGGAGGGTCCGTCGAACGGGCCGCACAGTTTGGCATCAAGGGGCGACGGAACGGGTCATAGCATAGATTGCTCATTCTCCTTCCGCCGCCTTTTTTCCTGCCCCCCGACAGGAGACCCATATGAGCCCTAACAGCATGAAATGCCCACAATGCGGATTGGTCAATTGGACCAACGCCGAATCTTGCAAACGCTGCCGCGCACCGATCAACGACGCCGCCTATGGCGCCGCACCTGCCGCAGGCTGGCCGACCGATCCGTTCGCGGCGCCCGCGCTACAGAATTACGCATCTAATCAACACTACGCGCCCGCCCAGCAGTACGCAGCACCGCAACAATTCGCGCCGCCCCCGCCGGGCATGCAGTTCGCGACCGCGCAGCCGGCCGGCTTTGGTGGTGGCTTTGCCGACGCTTCTTACGGCTATCAGGCCGCGCCGGGTGGCTTTCCCTACGCCTATGAGGTCCCACCGAGCAAAGGCTTGGCGATCGGCGCGTTGGTGCTTGGCTTGGTCAGTTTTCCCCTGATCTTCTTCTTCGGTTTTGGGTTCTTAACGGCGATCACGGGCATCGTTATTGGATTCGTCGCGCTGAGCAAAGCGAAACGCGATCCGCGCCAGTACCAGGGCCGGGGTATGGCTATTGGCGGGATCATTTCGGGCTTCGTTTCGATGGGTCTGTTTGTTCTCATAGTTTTGGCCATCGCCATCCCTAACCTGATGGCGGCGCGGCGCGCCGCGAACGAAGGCTCGGCCCAAAGCTCTCTGCGCACGCTAATGTCGGCCGAGATGACCTTTCAAGCGACCGCCGGCGGTGGAAAGTTTGGCTCGCTGGCGGAATTGGCTCAGGCGAATTTGATCGACACTCAATTAGC
>JBDSEC010000571.1:0-20093 GCA_039920205.1 Pyrinomonadaceae bacterium | reverse complement strand
ATGTTCGTGCCGGTCGCGGTGTCGGTAAACGTATATGAACCAACCAAGTCGGCCGATGAACCAAAACTTGTGGCCGTCAGCGCACCGACGCGACTGTGAATAACATGGCTCGGGCCTGCACCCGGCGCCTTCAGTACGACGTCAAGATCGCCGATCCAACTGTGGGTCGCGGTATAACTAAGATCCACCGTCGCTACATTGGTACCGGTTAGACCCGAAACGACGTAACTAATAACCAAGGGCGCACCGTAAACCGGAGGGGTCCCACCCGGGCTGTCGGGAATCGCCCCTACGCCCGTACCGGGGAAAGTGGCGGCGGTTGTTTCGGGAACCAATTGATCAGCCTGAGCTGAATCTTGAGCACTGGCCACGGTCGGGGTGCGTACCAAAGTGCTGCTCAACAGAGCCATCGCCAACACAATGGCCATATAGCCAAGTAATGGCTTAGCCCATCGACTTAATGACGAATACGAAAATCTTTGCATGTTGTCTCCTTAATCAGTTGAAACCGCTCCCGGCGGTCAAGGACAGTAGGCTTTCGGTTTCAATCATCGGACAAATCCAAGAAAGGAAGTCCCGCTAACAAAAGCCAAAGCCTGAATTACCAAAAACCAAAGGAACGAATGGCTGGCTGCCGCGTTTAAATGTCATATCCCTATCGGGACGAACAAAACTACCAGCATTGGACCGGGGGGGCCAAAATACAGATAGAACAGGCCCATACCGCCAGCCGCCTTAGGCAGCTAGCAATACAAGTCCCTTACCGCACCAGAAATTGACAATAACCAATTAGTCCTAACGCCGAATAAAATCGCTGAAACAGCACTCTCATCTGGCAACGCAAGTCAATCTAATTTCTATCAGAAGCAATGCGAACACTATAACGGTCGGGACGAAATGTCAATTGTTTTCTATCGATTAAGGGGAAATTTACGTTCTCCGCCGATAGATCCGACGCGGGGTTTCCCGGCTAAACTGATCGGCCCCGATCCTGAACCAGTTAGACCGGTTTCTGGAGAAGAAAGTCACGGACTTTCTTCAAGTCGGCCCAAGTTTCTCGCTTTTTCGACGGATCCCGCAGCAAGTAGGCGGGATGAAACGTCGGCATCACCTTAATACCGTGAAAATCTTGAAAGGTACCTCGTAGTTTCGTTATCCCTTCTTTGACCCCCAGAAGGTTTTTCATCGCGGTATTTCCCAGCACCACCACCACTTCGGGTCTCACCGCGCCGATCTCGCGCAAAAGAAACGGTTTACAGGCGGCTACCTCGTCCGGCATCGGGGGGCGGTTACCGGGCGGGCGGCAGCGGTTAATGTTCCCGATCAACACTTCGTCTCGCCGGAATCCGATCGCCTCGATGATCTTGCCCAACAATTGGCCGGCGCGGCCGACAAACGGCCGTGCTTGGGCGTCCTCGTCGGCGCCGGGGGCCTCGCCCACGAACATCAACCGCGCGTTCGGATTTCCTTCCGTATGCACGATGTGGGTTCGACCCTCATGCAACGAGCAACGGACGCAAGCGCCGATCGATTCATGAATAGACAAAAGGGTCTCGGAGCTCTCGGGCAGAGTCCCTGATATAGGGTTGTCAGTGAACATTTCGATCAAAGGTTTTTTTGCCAACGGCATCTCTTGGTTTGGCTCCGGTCGGGTGGTCGGCACTGAATTGGCGATTCTGGCCGCGTTTCGCGGTGCGCCTAATCGCGGCAGGTCCGCCAGACCTGCGGTCGCCGGGGTCTTGGGCTCGGTCCGAGGCATTGGTGACTGCCTTACGGGTGGCGGTGCGCTCGCTACCTGAACGTCCGATGTAGACCGCGCGTGGGCGGACTTTGGCGCACTTGCCAGCGCCGCATACTCGCGGGCCGATTCGATACCCAGCTCTTGAAGAAATTCTAAATGAGTACGGATCTGTCCGGCCAGTTCGCTGATCGCCGTGGTTTGATAATCCTCAGACATACGTTAACAAATCCGCAACCTAAGATAGCTAACCGCTTGCTAACGGTTCCGCAGCGCCGCGATCTGATCAAGAATGCGGTGTGCGACTTCCAACTTACTCATTTTTGCGAGGGCGAATGGTGGCGCACCGTTGCGTCCGATAAGCGTCACAATGTTCGTGTCGGTATCGAATCCCGCGCCATCTTGGGTAATGTCATTGGCAACGATCAGATCCAAGCCCTTGCGTTCTAACTTTTCACGAGCATGTTCGACCACCTGGTCGGATTCCGCCGCAAAACCAACCATCAATTGACCGGGATGGCGGCCGGCCGCGACCGCTGCCAAAATATCTGCGGTCGGTTCCAGGTTCAAAGTCAATGGCTCGCCCGATTTCTTTACTTTGGAATCGGCGCGACGGATCGGCCGATAGTCCGCCACCGCCGCGGCACCAATATAAACCGTCGCGGTGGGCGCCTGGCGCATGACTTCGTCGTACATCGACGCCGCACTGGTCCCGCGAACCAGCTTTATTCCCGCGGGTACGGGCGCGGTGGTTATGCCGGCGACGACCGTAACGTCCGCGCCCCGGGAACGGGCGGCTTCGGCCAAGGCGAACCCCATTTTACCGGATGAATGATTGGACAAAAAGCGTACCGGATCGATCTCTTCCCGCGTCGCGCCGGCGGTGATCAAGATCCGTTCCCCCGTTAGGTCCAGTTTTCGCCCGCTTTTTGAGCGCAAGATCTCCCAGGCCGCGTTAACGATCAATTCTGGATCGGAAAGCCGTCCCGGACCAACCGTGCCACACGCCATTTCACCGGTGTCTGGTTCGACAAACTGGACGCCGTCAGCGCGCAGACGCGCTAGATTTCGTTGCGTAGCTGCGTGTTCCCACATTGCGGTGTTCATGGCCGGGGCCACTAAAACCGGCGCGGTCGCGGCCAAATAGGCCGACGTCAGAAAATCGTCAGCCACGCCGTGGGCCATCTTTGCCAATATATTTGCGGTTGCGGGTGCGATCAGAAACAGATCGACTGACTGAGCATAAGTGATATGAGCGATCGGGTCGGGATTGTCCGGCGCATAATCATCCACGATCACATGTGAACCGGAAATAGCGCGAAAAGTGAGCGGGGTGACGAACTCGCAAGCTCGTTTGGTCATCGCCACGCGTACAACACAACCGGCACGTTGCAATCCGCGCAGAATTTCCACGGCTTTGTACGCGGCAATTCCGCCGCTGACTCCCAGCGCGATCTGAAATGGCGTTGTTGGTTGTTCGTCCATGGTCCGCGGCTCAAATGTAGCATTGCGCGGATGGAGCGGCAACGGCGCTGCGCGAATGGGAGGACCTACTGTTCGCCGATGATCTCGGGAAACGTGTTTGCGTAGTCGTCTTTGAGCTTCAAATATTGCTCGGCGGCGCGGGCCGCGGCCAAGGATACGAATTGCAGGGCGCTATGCGGACTTTGCTTACAGGCCAAGACCAATTGATGACTGATCACCAATCCGCTGATCATACCTTGGTAGAAGGCCAAGGTTTCGCCCTCGCAGATCAAATGGGAAAGATCGACCGCTTGCGCCGGTTCGGTGGTGAAGAATGCGTGCGCGATCTGTTCGATCTGTGTTTCGTTTACCTTTAACATGATTAATTCACTAAACCCGGCGGACATACCGCCACCTACACGAACCAGGGGTGATGGTCGATCACTTCTATTCAAAACTTGTTATGCCTCGTAAATAGGTTGAATCGACCCCGACTTTCAAAAACTGGGCATGCGGTGGGTGGGGCACAAGGTAATAAAGCCCGTTTTCAACGAGACTCGCGTAAAAGTATTGTAACTTCCGTCCCGCGGGTTGACGTCAGGTTCGGACCAACGATTATAATGGTGGGGTAGTTTTCAGTTTCTTATTGCCCAGATAATCATTGACCGGAGGAATTTGTTTAGATGACTTATGTCGTAGTGGAAGCGTGTGTAGATTGTAAATACACTGATTGTGCGGCAGTTTGCCCGGTCGAGGCGTTTCACGAAGCGCCGGATATCCTTTACATCAACGCGGACACCTGTATTGATTGTGATGCATGTGTGCCGGAATGCCCGGTCGAGGCGATCTATGCCGATAGCAGCTTGCCCGAGCAGTGGGCAGATTGGCTACCCAAAAACATCGAGGAAGCCCCAAAGTTTCCCATTCTTAGCCAGAAACAGCCCGCATTGTATGGTCCCAATTGTAAGGGTCAGCCGGAAGGCTGACCTTCGGCATTAATGCCCGAATTGTATGCGAAGTCCTCCGCGCCAGGAAAGCGGAGGACCGATCGTTCGAACCGGGGTGCGGCCAACGTCGTAGCGTTGGTTGGTCAAGTTTTCTCCCGCCGCAAATATCTCGCAGCGTGGCCCGAGTTTCCGGCTTACATAAGCATCCAACGAAAAGTAGCGTGCTAACTTTAAGAGGTTTTGGTCGTCGTCGAATTGTGGACTGCTAGATCGGCCTTGGATCGATACGGTCAACCATTCGGGCCGGCTAAACCGAGCCTGAAAGGTCAATTGCTGACGTGCCACTTGCGGCAACCTCAAACCCTCCAACGATCGATTGGCCGGGAATTCGAGCACCGTCGCAGCCGCAAACAAATACCCACCCGAAATGGTCCAATATTTTTGTATCCGAGCCTCGGCCTCGAGCTCGACTCCCGCTGACCGAGTACGTCCCAGATTCTGTCGCTGCCGGGTGATCAGAGCGGGGGTCACGTTCAATGTGACGTTGGCGATCGGGCGGACTATCTCGGTCCAGAAGACAGTTCCGCGGACAAAGAGATCTCCGGACCATTGAGTTGTGGCAAGACCCGCCTCGCCGCCAGTGAGGCGTTCCGCGCGCAGACGTTCATTGGCCAGCGTAAGCACATTGCCGACGCGAAACGAACGGTATAATTCATTCAGCGAGGGAGCACGAAACGCCCGGCTGAACGAGGCATTGAGCGAGACGTCGTGGCTGAGTTTGAAAAGCGCCGATAGTTGCGGACTGAAAGCCGACTCGTCGCGATCGCCAAACCGCGTCAACGTAGGCAGGGCATTTCCGGTCAAGGGCCGGGTCGCGGACACCGCTTGATAATTTCGCCAGCGATCGAACCGCGCACCCGCGGTCAATTGAAAGCGGGGCGTGAACTGAATTACCTCTTGGACAAAAACACCGCCATCACGTTCCCGTCCGTCGGCACCGATCAGTGACGTTGGCTGTCCCCCGGTGTACGCGATCTCGTCACTGGCGCCCCGAATTTGCTTCGCTTCAACCCCCGCCACAAATGCTTGGTGGGATCCCCAAGCGCGCGACCACTGGAAGGATACACCCACCTGTTGGGCGGGCGACCGCTGCAAACGCGTCAAGGTCTCGGATGTGCGCAGCGCATTTATCGCCGTAAATGTTTGGTCGAATACCTGGGTGCCACCGTAAACCCGCAGCGTAAACGCTCCCGCCCGGTCATTGGCCCAATCTCCACCCGCTTGAAATCTGCGCTGGTGAGTGCGGTTTATTTGCCCGGGGGTGCCGTTACGTCGCGACTCGCCGTAAGTTGATGCCGCGGCAAAAAACCGGCCGCCGTTCGCGAACGATCGCGTTAATTTGAAGGTCAACGCAGAAGTGCGTGACGCGGCCGCGGTGTCGATCGGTCCCCGCTCGGTTCTATTGATCGGTATATAACCATGGGTGGCGAAATCAGAAGCCGCAAGTGAACCGCTCCACGGACCCTTTCCGGCACTGGCATAGATCGACGAGTCAAAAGTCGATTGGGTGCCCCCGGACACTGATAGCGAAAGGAACGGTGAAACCGTTGGTTCGCGGCTGACGATATTGATCACCCCGCCCATCGCCGCGCTTCCGTACAAACTAGACGCGCCACCACGCAGCACTTCGACCCGGCTTATCGACTCGCGGGGAATCGTATTCCAGTAAACCCAGCCTCCAAAAGGGTCGTTCACGGGAATGCCGTCGGCCATCACGACCGCGCGGCTGGCTCCGCTCGCACCCGTCGCGCGCAGCGAGACACCTTGGGTGGTCGGATTTGCGGCCCGGCTTCCGGTACGCCGGAATAGGGTAAATCCCGGCACTTGGCGCAGCGCATCGTCTAACGTCACGGCCGCCGTTTCGGAAAGTCGTTTGGCGTCAACGACAACGACGCTGGCCGGCGTGTCGCCCAAGAGGCTCTCGGTGCGGTTAGCCGTAACGGTCATTTGCTCAACGACCGGCGACAGTTCGAGGACGATCGACAACTCAATAGGCCCAACCCCTGCTGGAGTAAAACCGAGACTGAATTCGCGAAACCCAGGCGCGGAAACGGTCAATTTGGTTAGGCCGGCATTGGGAGCCACAATGCTGAATTTCCCCTCGCCATCGGAGCTTGCTCTCGAAATGGACGAATCCGAAGAATAAAGAGTTATGGCTGCGGCAGGCACAACTGCACCGGTTCGGTCGATGATTACCCCGGATACGATAGGGCTTTGGGCGAAATTCGCCGAAACAGAAAGTAGAAACACCGCGGCAAAGAGGCTCAGCATTGACCACTCTTTGCTCCATCTCGGATGTTGTCCCAGGTTCGAGGGTAACTTCATGAAAACAAAGCCGTTATGTGTGCTTCGTGTCCCTTAACTGGAGATTGCAGATCATCGCGCAATAAAGGGAAAATCAATCGGCAAGCGTTGGCGCCGACACCAAAGCCGGAAAACGTTGATAATTCAACGTTTCTTACATATTGCCCCTAGGATAACCGCGCGGCACTGGATAAACAAAAGATTGTAAAGTCTGTGGCATTTAGCTTAATATTGTTTGGCTGGGTTTCAAGCGTCGATCGACGCCGAGGAAACCGCCCGTTTCAATCTCAACAGAATGCCGACACTTTCTGCCTTTCTTCCAAATCGCCGCGATAATCGGCTCGGGCCAAATTGAAAAGTGGTAGGGATCCAGCGGCAATTTGAGGCGCCTAATTCGCCATTTTGTGCGAAACCAGCTGGGAAAAGGCGACCGAAATGCGGGTTGCAGTGATTTCCAAAGCCCCGGAATGGAATTAGAACACCAAACAACTGAAGGGACGCTATCGTCGACTAGTCCATTGGGCTTTTCGCCACCCGGCAAAAAGTTGACGGTATTGACGTTGTTCGGCACTCGTCCCGAGGCCATCAAGGTGGCGCCCGTGATCAGTGAACTTGAGGCCCGCGGGGACCGGTTTCGCACGGTAAATGTGAATTCAGGGCAACACACGGATCTTTTGGCGCCCTTTGTAGAATTGTTTGCCCTGCGGATCGATCACGATCTGGGCGTCATGGTACCCGACCAAAGTCCCAGTGGCGTTTGCGCTCGCGTTTTGACCAACCTAGACCAACTTTTAGAGCTGGAGAAACCGGATCTGATCTTGGTGCAAGGGGACACCAGCACGGCGCTGAGTGGCGCTTTGGCCGGATTCCATCGGCGCATCCCGGTTGGGCATATCGAGGCAGGTTTGCGTTCCGGCGATCCCAATAGCCCGTTTCCCGAAGAGATGAATCGGCGTCTTATATCTAAGTTGGCTTCCGTTCATTTCGCCGCGACCACGCACAATCGCGACCTGCTTTTGTCCGAAGGAGTTAGTGCTAAGGCTATCTTCGTCACCGGTAATCCGGTGGTCGATTCGCTGCATCGCATTGTCCGAACCGCGAAACCCGCGGCGGAAGTGCGCTCGGTATTGGATCGGTTTGCACTATATAAACTGATCGTCTTGACTACCCATCGCCGCGAAAGTTTGGGCGCTGCCATGATGGCCAACCTGCGCGCGTTGCGCGAGTTTATTGAGCACCACGAAGACGTCGCCTTGGTATTTCCGGTTCATTTGAACCCAATGGTGGGCCAAGCGGCACGTTCTATTCTAGCGGGTCATGACCGGATCCAATTGTTACCGCCCCTGGGCTATCCAGAATTCTTGGCCCTTTTGAGGAATGCTTGGTTGGTAGTTTCTGATTCTGGAGGGGTTCAGGAAGAGGCCCCAAGTTTAGGTAAACCGTTACTGGTGCTGCGCGAGAACACTGAGCGTCCGGAGGCGATCGAATCCGGCGTGGCGCGATTGGTCGGGAGCGGTGCGGATAGTTTAGCGGCCCAGTTGGACGAGGCCTATCGGTCTCCGGAATGGGTGAATTCAATAAACGAGATCCCGAATCCATTTGGCAATGGTGACAGTGGTCCGCGGATCGTCGATGCGATCGAAATGATCTTGGTACTTACCGCGGATGCTGGTTCCGCAGCGAGGGTTACCATCCCGGCGGTTTAGCCGGAACTGAGGCGAAGCTTTGAACTGATGCGTGATTCGCTGGAAAAACCGACTCGGCACATTCTGACAGTTTTGTTGGAAGACTATTTCCATGTCGGCGCGTTCAACAGCATCATTCAGAAAGGTCAGTGGTATCGCTTTGAGACCCGATTCGAACAGAACACGGTCAAAGCGCTGGAACTCCTGGATCGATTTGATATTAAGGCGACCTTTTTTGTGCTGGGCTGGATCGCCGATCAGAATCCCGAATTGGTGAAAGAGATCGCCCGTCGGGGTCACGAGATCGCCAATCGAGGTTATTACCATCGCAGCATTCGGCAGATGACCCCCGAAGAGTTCCGCGAAGACCTACGCCGGTCGCGTGCGGCCCTGGAAAAGGCCAGCGAGACCCGCGTTCATGGTTATCGTGCGGCGCAGCGTTTAAATTATCACGTAGATCAGTGGGCGTTGGACGTACTGGCCGAAGAGGGTTATGCCTACGACTCGAGTTTGATGCCCACGGCGCGTTCCGTCCGCGACGAACCGCGCCTGCGGTTCGCGCATAAGCATCAATGCGGCGAGAACGAAATGTGGGAATTTCCTTATTCCACCTATCGTCTAGGTGGTTCGCTGATCCCGATCTCGGGCGGCAATTACTTTCGGCAGTTGCCGCATACGTTAGTCAAACGTGCGGTTCGCGATTGGGATCGCCGTTACGATGCACCCTTCGTGATGTACTTTCACGTATGGGAGTTGGACCCGGAACAGCCGCGGATCAGCGCCGCCTCGCCCGTCACCCGGATCCGCCATTACCGCAAGCTGGATAAAATGCGTTGGGTGCTGGAAGATTATCTCAGCACCTACCAGTTCGTCGGAGCGGCCGATTATTTGGGTCTGACCAGTGAGCCGCGGCCCGTCTTGGAACTCGAAGCCGGACATGATGAACCAGTGGCAATTGACCTCCCGGCTCAGGTGGCTACTCCGGCGGCGCGGCTGACCCAAACCGTACTGGAACCCATCAGTATCGTGATCCCTTGTTACAACGAGGAACTGATCCTGCCGTATTTGGCCAACACTTTGCGTAGCGTCGAGGAAAAACTTTCTAAGCAATACGACCTGCGGTTCATTTTCGTCGATGATTGCAGCAGCGATAACACGTGGAACTCGCTGCAGGAAAACTTTGGCGGTCATGCAAATTGTACGCTACTGCGTCATCCGCAAAACTGGGGGGTGGCGGCCGGGATCATGACCGGGTTGCGCCACGCCGAAACGGACATCGTTTGTTCGATCGATTGCGATTGCACTTACGATCCGCACGAATTAACCGAGATGATCCCGCTGTTAACCGAAGGTGTGGATCTGGTGACGGCGTCGCCATATCACCCGCTGGGCGGCGTGCGCAACGTGCCCGAATGGCGGCTGGCGCTCTCCAAGGCGTCATCCTTTCTTTATCGACAGGTCCTGCGGCAAAAGCTGTATACCTATACCAGTTGTTTCCGCGTTTACCGGCGCGATGCGGTAAACCGAATGGCGCTCCGCGAAACCGGTTTCCTGGGCGTCGCGGAAATGCTCGGTCGCTTGGATCTAAGCGGCCACCGGGTGGTCGAATATCCGGCAACTTTGGAAGTCCGTTTGTTTGGCTGGTCTAAGATGAAGATCTTGCGGACCGTCGCCGGGCACTTGAAACTCTTAACCCGTTTGCTGGCTTTGCGCTTAAGTGGAGCTAAAAGCAAATCTACCCCGACAATTCACTCCGATCCGGCTTTGGAATCGGGTTCATCCCCAATCACTATTGTTACACCAAAATAATTCTATGAATCAGACATCATCCGTACTAGAAAAGAACCTAACTCTGCCTTCCGACCAAGATGCTTCGGGCCGAACGCTTGGCGCCGAAGAGATCGCCCTCGTTACCGAGGCTATTCTTAGCGGAACGTTGACCAGCACTAAGGGTGCGATGGTCAAAACCTTTGAGGCCGGCTTTGCCACCAAGCTCGGGGTGAACCAGGCGTTTGCGTGTGCGTCCGGCTCGGCTGCGGTCCATATCGCGGTCGCCGCGATCAACCCGGAGCCGGGTGACGAGATCGTGACCACTTCGATCACCGACATGGGTGCGCTTTCCCCGATCTTGTTCCAGGGGGCGATCCCGGTGTTCGCCGACGTGGACCCGTTGACCTACAACGTGACGGCCGCGTCGATCGAAGCGGTTTTGACCGAGCGCACACGCGCCATCATTGTGACGCATTTGTTCGGCAATGCGTGTGATATGGACGCGATCATGGAATTGGCGAATGCGCGTGGGATCCCCGTGATCGAAGATTGCGCCCAATCGTTCATGGCAACTTACAAAGGCAAATACCTGGGCGGCATTGGTGCGATCGGTTGCTTCAGTTTGCAACAAGGAAAGCATATGACCACCGGCGAAGGCGGCATTGTCACTACCAACGATGATGCGCTGGCCCGTCGCATGTTCTTGTTCATCAATAAGGCGTGGGGTTACGGCGACGCGAATCCGGATCACTACTTCTTGGCGCTGAACTATCGCATGAGTGAATTGCAGGGCGCCGTGGCCTTGGCTCAGTTGGAGAAATTAGCGGGCGTGGCCGACCGCCGCACCCAAGGCGCAGACAAGCTGACCGCGCTTTTGCAAGACATTCCCGGTGTCGAGACCCCCCTGACCACGCCGGGGGGTACCCATACTTATTGGAAGTATTGTTTGCGCATCGACGACAAAGTGATTACCGATGGGGCGCCCGGAATGGCCCGGTTGCTGAAAGAGAAGGGCATTGCGTCGGCGCCACGCTACATCGTAAAGCCGGCCTTTATGTGCGAGGTTTTCCAGAAGCAGCGCACGTTTGGCGAAAGCCGTTGGCCGTTCACTTTGGCCGCACCATCCGCGGTTGACTATTCGGCGGAGAAATTTCCCGGTACCTATCAGGCCCTACATGATGTTTTGGTGCTGCCGTGGAATGAACTGTACACCGACGAGCACATTGAATACATCGCGGCTGCGGTGCGTGATGCGGCGGGCAATTTGGTGAAATAGTTGGTGCAAACATTGAGATCACAAATGAAAAACAAACTTAAGATCGGATTGATCGGCGCTGGCGGTATCGCCCAGACCTGGGTACAGGCGTTCGAACGAAGCGAGACGGCTGATCTTGTCGCTATCGCCGATGTCCGCCCGGTCGTGGCCGACGCTTTGGCTGAGGGGATCGGATGCCGCAGCTATTCGTCTTACCTGGCATTGGCGAATGGCGAGAGTGAACTGGATGCGGTGGTGATCTGCACCCCGCCTTCCACCCATCCCGAGATCGCCAACTTTTTTCTAGCGAGTAAGGTGCATGTGCTTTGTGAAAAGCCGCTGAGCATCGATACCCAAAGTGCGCGCGAAATGCTGGCGGCGGCAAAAACAAATGGCGTCATTTTGACCATGGCGACCAAATTCCGCTATGTCGAAGACGTGGTGCGCGCCAAGAGCATCGCGGCCTCGGGCTTGATCGGTGAGATCGTTCTTTTCGAAAACGCCTTTACCGCGCATGTCGATATGTCTTCGCGTTGGAATTCCCAAGTCGCGCTGAGCGGCGGCGGAGTGCTGATCGACAACGGAACCCACTCGCTGGACCTGATGCGATACTTCTTGGGGCCGGTGGTGGACGTTCAAGTTATCGAGGGAAAGCGCAGCCAAGGGTTGGATGTCGAAGAGACGGTCCGTATCTTCGTGCGCAGCACCGCCGGCGTGTTGGGTAGCATTGACCTTTCTTGGAGTATCAACAAAGAGCAGGAAAGCTACCTCAACATTTACGGGTCGCAGGGAACCATATCGGTTGGTTGGAAGGAATCGAAATACCGTCTTTCCTCGGGCCGCGAATGGGTTGTTTTCGGCAACGGTTACGACAAAGTGCAAGCCTTTGGCAGCCAGATCGACAATTTTTGCGCCGGCATTAACGGCGAAGATGAATTGTTGATCACGGCCGAGGATGCCTTGGCTTCCGTAGAAGTGATCGAAGCTGCCTATGCCGCGCTGGGCCGGGACAGTTGGACGCCCGTGAAGGAACGAGCCGCGTAAGAATTGAGGGAATTAAGTCATCGGGTCATTGGGTCATTGGGTCATTGAAGTATAGGGAGAATGGTTTCGGTTAGCCTGGCAGCCGGTAAACTAAAACTGATCTCCCGTCACAAAAATGAATCAATTCTTCAATGACCCAATGACCCAATGACCCAATGACCCAATGACCCAATGACCCAATGACCCAATGACCCGATCAAACCATGCCCTACATTCATCCAACCGCAATAATTGAAGACAACGTCACCTTGGGCGAAGGCACCAGCGTCTGGGACCACGTCCACATCCGTCACGATTCAAGTTTGGGCGACGAGTGCATCGTGGGCGGAAAGTCCTATGTTGCCTATGGTGTGCAGATCGGCCACCGCGTCAAGATCAATGCCCTGGTTTATATCTGCAATGCGGTCACGATCGAGGATGGGGTGATGATCAGCGCCGGCACGATCTTTACCAATGACCGCTTTCCGCGCGCGACTACGACGGATCTGAAACATTTGCGGTCTTCCGAACCCGATGAACACACGTTGCCCACCTTGGTCCGCGAAGGTGCTACGATCGGCGCGGGCAGCATTATCGGCAACGATCTGACGATCGGTCGGTTCGCAATGATCGGGATGGGGTCATTAGTTACCAAGTCGGTGCCAGATTTTCATTTGGCCATTGGTCATCCGGCCCGTTCGGTCGGCTGCGTCTGTCGGTGTGGCCAGATGCTAATGATGTTTACCGGATCGCCCGTAACCGAATCGATCAAGGTCGCCTGCGAGATGTGCGGGTTGAAATACCTAGTCACAGATAAGGTAGTCACCGAGTTAGATCAAGTTTGATGAGCGCCGCGAGAACGCCAAACCAAGCTGAAAGTTTTGCCATCGTTGGTGGTGGCATGCTCGGGCTGACCCTGGCGCTGCGGCTGGTCCAAGCGGGCAAGTGCGTAACCGTCTATGAGGCAGCTGGCGAGTTGGGCGGACTGGCCAGCGCGTGGCATTTGGGTGACATTGTTTGGGACCGGCACTATCACGTTACCCTGCTATCCGACACCGCATTACGACGCGTCTTGACTGAACTGGGATTGGAAAAGGAAATGGAGTGGGTTGAAACCCGCACCGGTTTTTACACCGACGGTAAGTTGGTTTCCATGTCGAACACGGTCGAGTTTCTTCGCTTTCCGCCGCTCGGGTTGATCGGCAAACTCCGTCTGGGTGCCACGATCTTTTACGCGTCGCGGATCACCGACTGGAAACGATTGGAACAGATCCCAGTGGCCGATTGGTTGACCAAGCTTTCCGGTAAACGCACCTTCGAAAGGATGTGGCTGCCTTTATTGCGGGCCAAACTGGGCGAGAGTTACCGCCGCGCTTCGGCCGCTTTCATTTGGGCCACGATCGCGCGGATGTATGCCGCGCGGCGCACCGGTTTGAAGAAAGAGATGTTTGGCTATGTTCCCGGAGGGTATGCGCGCATTTTGGAACGGTTTGGCGCCCGGCTGAACGAGCTCGGGGTCACGATCAAGCTTAATTGTCCAGTGGATCGGGTGACGCGATCCGAAGGCGGCGCGCGCGTCGAAGCCGGTGACGGAACGTCCGAAACCTTTGACCAAGTGATCGTAACCGCCCCCGGTTCAGTTGCGGCTCGCATGCTTCCGGAATTGTCCACACCGGAAAAGGAACTTCTTAATGGCGTCGAATATCAGGGCATCGTTTGTGCATCTTTGCTCTTGCGTCAGCCGTTGGCCGGATTCTATGTGACGAACATTACCGACCAAGTGCCGTTTACCGCCGTGATCGAAATGTCCGCCTTGGTCGATCGAAATAAATATTTTAACGGCCAAGCGCTGGTCTATTTACCCAAATATGTAGCGCCCGACGACCCGATCTTTGATCTAAGCGATGACGAACTCAGATCAAAATTTGTAACCGCCCTGGAAGGAATGTATCCACATTTCCGGGCTGACGACGTGATCGAATTCAAAGTCTCTCGCGTTCGCCGCGTATTTCCGTTGCCTACGTTGAATTATTCGGCTCGGCTTCCGCCCCTGGAAACGAGCATTCCCGGCGTCCAGGTCGTGAATTCGGCTCACATTGTGAACGGAACGTTAAATGTTAACGAGACCGTACAGTTGGCTGAACGTGCGGCGGAAATGTTGTTGTCCACCGCGACCGTTCGTGATATCGCCGGCCAAAAAGCAGCCGCCTAATAACCCACGGCTAAGTACTTTCCCGAGTCAATGTGATGACTAAACCGATCGCCAGCCTT
Organism: Pyrinomonadaceae bacterium; assembly: GCA_039920205.1. GTDB lineage: Bacteria > Acidobacteriota > Blastocatellia > Pyrinomonadales > Pyrinomonadaceae > JBDSEC01. Next base: position 5,576 of record JBDSEC010000571.1, on the reverse strand, counting down.
TCGCTGGATCTCGACAATCAGTGGTCGTACATGAAAACGCATGGCGATGCCGGGTGGGAGACGTTTCCGTCCTATTTGGACACGGTCGTACCCCGCGTAGTGGAATTCCTGCGCCAACGCGATCTATCCATTACATTTTTTATCGTTGGTCAAGATGCGGCCCTCGATAAAAATCGCGACGCGTTGGGCCAATTATCGGCCGCCGGTCACGAGATCGGAAACCATTCCTTCAATCATGAACCGTGGTTGCATCTCTATTCTGATGCGGAACTTGAAAGTGAACTTCAACGCGCGGAGGAGGCGATCGAATCGGCCACCGGACAGCGGACCAGGGGTTTTCGGGGACCAGGTTTCAGCCTGTCGACGGCGACCCTGAAGACCTTGGCGCGTCGCGGCTACGAATTTGACGCGTCCACCTTTCCCACCTATTTGGGACCTCTGGCGCGTGCGTACTATTTCATGACCGCTAAATTGGACGAAGAAGAAAAGGCCAAACGCAAGGGATTGTTCGGCAAGTTCAGCGATGGGTTTCAATCGGTCAAACCCTACCGATGGCAGTTGGACGGTCAGACCTTGGTCGAGATCCCGGTCACCACCATGCCGTGGTTCAAAGTGCCGCTCCATGTCAGCTATATACTTTACCTGAGTGCATTTTCGCCTTCCCTGGCGCTCTTCTATTTCAAGTCGGCGTTGCGAATGTGCCGGTTGACGGGAACCGAGTTATCGCTTTTGCTGCATCCGTTGGACTTTCTTGGTGGCGATGACGTGCCCGACCTGCGTTTCTTCCCGGGTATGAATTTGCCGAGCGAGCGCAAATTGGCTTTGGTCAGCCGGGTATTGGAAGAGATCGCAAGACATTACGAAATAGTGAGCTTGGGCCGGCACGCCCGCATAGTTGGCGGGCGCACGGATCTGCCCTTGGTGGTTCCTTCATTCGCCGCACCGCCGGCCAAAAGCTAATTTGGATCGCTGAGACGCCAATTAAATTGAAAAGAACAGTTTTCGCATTCGCCTGTTTGTTTGTGCTCGGCGCTGGAATACGTGCCTTGGACCTTTGGCATCCCGTTGACCGCACGATGTGGCGTGAATCGGACGTGGCGGCGATCGCGCGCAATTACAACCGTGAAGGGATGAACCTGTTTTATCCCCGCATAGATTGGCGTGGGGACGGACCGGGCTATGCCGAGATGGAGTTCCCCGTTTATCCCTGGGCGATCGCCGTCCTTTATAAGGTCTTCGGAGTTCATGAGGTCATTGGCCGGATCTTAAGTTTTCTGTTTGCGCTGGCGGCATTGTCAATTTTCTTTAAGCTCGCCCGCTATCTTTTGCCGGACACGGGCGCCGTCATCGCCTCGTTATTCTTTGTTTTGAGTCCCGTCGTCATCAGCATTTCCAATTCACTGCAACCCGACGGACTCATGTTTTTATGGTACCTACTGGCGGTCTATGCATTTGTTCGGTGGTTGGACGACGATTCGCAGAAGTATTTCGTCCTGGCCATATTGGCCACGGCGCTCGCTATCCTAGCCAAGGCTAGCGCGGCACATCTGGGCATTCTGTTTGCGCTCCTGATCCTGCAGAAACAGGGCTTGGGCGCCGTGCGGAATTGGCGCAACTGGGTATTTGGTGCGGGTGCGCTTTTGCCCGGTTTGATGTGGTACCGCCACGCACATCGATTGTGGCTGACCTATGGCATCTCGTTGGGGGTTTCGAACGAAACTCATTGGGCCGGTTGGGATCTGTTCACCAATTCGTCCTTTATTCGGGGTATTCTGGCCAACGAACTAACCTACGTTTGGATGCCGGCGGGAATCGTCGTTGTCGCCTTTGGTCTACTGCTCTTTCCGCGCACTAAAGCTTTTCAATTAGGATTGGCCTGGTCCACGGCGGTCTTCCTTTTCTTCCTGGTCGCGGCGCGAACCATGGGCGATTCGTGGGCTTTTTACTACCATGTGATCGCGGTTCCTCCGTTTGCGCTGCTAGTCGGCCAAAGCGTTGAGGAAGCCCGGCGGATAGGCGTGAGACAAGACCTGGCGCGTTATGTGGTTGTATTGCTGGCTATCCTGGCGGGGTTAATGGGACTTCTTTATTTAAGCGGTTTAGCGGCCGACCGTAGCCCGCTACTTCTAAAAGGTGTGGCATTGGTGGTCCTCACGGCCTTGATGTTGGCGTTGCTATTTATCGTGAATCGAACCGAGGACGCGCTGGTTGGATGGCGACGGCCGGTGGTTAGCGCCGGAATGGTCACGTTGGTCATAGGACTGTTGGCCGCCACCTTCCTGTTTCAGATCCGCGAAAATCGGCAGGTTCTAGCGGTCGGTAAGTCTTCCGATTTGTTAAGTTGTTCCGCTTTGTTTGCCCCCGCCATCCCCGCGGGCGAACTTATGATCGCGTCGGGTGGGCCGTGTGTCGATCCAACCGGCTATCCGGTCGCGTTCAACGCGTCCTATATGTTCTATTGGATGGACCGTAAAGGCTTCAATATCTGCGTGGAAAAGCAATCGTTGCCGATGGTTGAGTCACTGGCCCAGCGCGGCGCGCGGTTTTTCGTCGCGGAAAAGAGTGCGCTCGCGCAGAAACCTGGATTTGAGGCGGAATTACGCCGGTTTTACCCGGTCGCGAGCGAGTGCAACGCGGCGGTGATGTTTACCTTGCGCCCCGATCCCAAGACATCGCCGGCAGTGATAAAGTAATATGGCCCGCGAATCGGTCGACCGATCAATTCAGTTGGTGCAGTAGGTCTGACTAGCTTTTTGGTTGAAGGTAGACTGTTTAGATGGGGAACGGCATTCCGCCGCGAGGTGGGGCAACAAACGAAGACCATCCGGACGAGAAACGCACGATCGCGGCGGTTTTCCAGGATTCCTGGATGGTGTTGGTTCATCTGGCCTTAACCATCCCTTTGTCCATTATCCTCAATATTCGATTGGACGAGGGGTACACGCTTAATACGACCGGCGCCGGATTACGCTACGCTTGGACCCAAGCGCTCAGATTCGAACTTCAGCCGCCGCTCTTTTTTGCCTTGCTCAGCCTTTGGCGCCGAATTGATTCAAGCATTCTATTTGCGCGGTTCTTTTCGGTTATCTGTGCCACTCTTACCGTGCTTTTAGCGATCGCCCTGGCCCGCCGATATGTCCCGCGGGTTCAACCCTGGATCGTTGGTGTGATCGTCGCGATCCATCCGTTCATGATCTGGGTGGCGGTAGATATTCGCGTGTACGCATTTGCCTTATTGCTCGCTTCGCTGCTCTTGGTTTTGTTTTTCGACGGATATTTGTCCGACGAGGCCCCGGGATGGAAGCGCTGGGCCTATCTCGTCGTTGCCTTGCTGGCACTCTATACGCAGTATTATTTGGGGTTCTTATTACTGGCCAACGCCCTGGCGTTAGTGTTTCAACGGCGTTGGCGGCCATTGCGTTCCTACCTGTGGGGAATGCTCGCGGTCGGGATCCTTTTCCTTCCGATGTTAGGGCCGCTTTATCGGCAGTTCTTTGTCCACTCTAAGGACATCACCCAACACGACGAGGTGTGGACCAGTCTGAATGACTTTCTCTGGATCGTGAAAGGTTATTTGATCCCGGCCGAGTCCACCAAATTCGAATCGGTACGCCGGTGGATCCAAATGCTCGGGCTTCCGTTGTTGGCTGTTTTTGTATTGCTCAATCGAAAGCGCATTTCTTGGCGCGATTCGGGACCCATCTGGGTGATCACGCTGACCATGTTGCCGATCTTTTTTTTCCTGCGTTACCGGATCGGTTATGACTATTTTAGCCCTAGACACGCCGCGGTACTCTTTTTCCCGTCCATTTTGTCTTTTGTTGCGTTGGTGTACATCGCGGGACGAAAGTGGGGCATGTGGGTTCTTTTAGTTTTGGCGATCACGGCCAGTGCGGTGTCGCTCGTCGCCGTTTATCGACCCTGGGCCAAACGCGGCGACTGGCGACGAGCGGCCGAATATGTGAGTTCCAAGGAACAGCCGGGCGAACCGATCTTGTTCTTTAGTCCGACGGGTGCCCTGCCGTTCGGCTATTATTATCGGGGGCCAAATCAGTTGGTGCCGATCCCCCGGCCGGAAACTTTCGACACCTACGACGTCGAACGTTACGTGATCCATTCCGAGACCGAACTGATCGCTCAATTTGGATCCATTCCGGGCTCGCCGGTTTACGTATGGGTCGTGACGGATCACTTCTGCCGGCTTCAACCAGTAGAATTCAACTGTTCGTTGCTTGAGTTGTTCCTGAGCCGGTATTATGTAACCGAATCTGATCGGGAGTTTTATGGTTCCCGGGTAAGGCGTTTGCGCCGGATCGGGGCCGGCGCGCCGGCGCCATTGCCGAAGTAGGGGATCATTGTCTTTTATGGCGGTTAGAACGATCACGGAATATCCGGACGAGGTGCTGGCCGAAGTGGGCCGATCGGTCGAGAAGTTCGACCGTGACCTGGCGGCGTTGACCGGGGACATGTTCGAAACCATGTATCATGCCGGCGGTGTGGGCTTGGCCGCGGCCCAGATCGGACTGTCACTTCGATTGTTTGTCATGGATTGCGCCGGGGTAAAGTTGGTTGCGGCCAATCCGGAGATCATCGCCGCCGAAGACGAGCAGGGTGGCGAAGAAGGTTGTCTGTCGGTGGGCAAGGTCCACGCACCGTTGCGCCGGGCCGCCCAGGTGACGTTGCGCGCGCAAGACCTAAAGGGTAATTTTTTCGAGGAGACGGCGACCGGGCTGACGGCGCGCTGTTTCCTGCACGAGACCGATCATTGCGACGGGCGTCTGTTTATCACGCGTTTGTCGCCGTTAAAGCGCGACCTGGTGGTCAAGCGTTTTTTGAAAATGAAAAAAGCACGCTGAACGGTCGGATGATCGATCAACGCGGAGAACACTATGCCAAAATGGGCCAAAATTTTACTGATCACTTTGGGAAGCCTGGTGGTTTTGGGGATCATCGCCGTTGTCATTGCCATTGCTGCCGGAGCGTATTGGTGGAACACGGAAGGTAAGAAATTTGTCGAGTCCAGCGCCAAAGCTATGCAAGAAGGCGAGACGTTCGGGCGCAAAGCCGAAAACCGCGAATGTATCCCCGAGGCGGTCGATCGCTTTAAACAGAACAGTGGTATCGGCGGCACCATCAGCGCCAAGCTCTTCCTAACCGGATGTCTCAAGACCAGCCGCGAAACGCCCAATTTCTGTGACGGGGTTCCGCGCCGTTTTGATTTCACCAAGAGCGCAAGTTGGCGTCAGCAACGTTGCCGCGAAGTTGGACTCGCGGATGATCCGAATTGCCAGCAACTATTCGACGCCGTTCAGGATCATTGCGAGAAAAAGGGCAGTAACTAGGGTTCGCAGCGAATCCAATTTACGGCCTACCACGCCGCCAATGGATTATCTACGCCACGGGTGTAAGAACTGTGACCACTGGCCGCCGTGTTCCCCCGTCCGAACCGGGGCCGGTGTTCTGAGGTGGTCCTAAAAAGTGGAACACAGTAGTTGCTTAGCTTTTAGTCGTTCCATAGGGTTGGTGTCAATGGTTTTGTTGGCGGACTTTGCGGCCGCGGCCGCGAAGTCCTGTTC
>JBDSEC010000570.1:0-9566 GCA_039920205.1 Pyrinomonadaceae bacterium | reverse complement strand
GGCCGTTCGCGCACAGTGAATCGGTCAGCTACTCATACGGGCTTTTTTTTCTCCTCAAAAATCCGCAAATCATTGCAAATTACTGGCTTCTGCGGTCAAATGCGGTTTGCCGTCCACGCTTTTGGGCGATATTATTAATATGTAACAAAATTGTGTTTATAGCCGATCAACTTTCTGTTTACCAAAATTACCAATTGAGGAATCGCACATGAGCGTTCAATTAGAGAAGAGTCCGACGCGGGATGCCTCGGTCCCCCTAAGTACTAATAAGCATTTATTACGTTGGGTAGAGAAGATGGCGGAGCTGACCAAGCCCGCCGCGATCCATTGGGTCGAAGGTTCCGAAGAAGAGAATCAAATGCTGTGCGACCAGATGGTTGCCGGCGGTACGTTCACGAAACTAAATGAAGAGTTATGGCCGGGCTGCTATTACGCCCGTTCCGACGCCAGTGATGTAGCGCGCGTGGAAGACCGCACCTATATCTGTTCGCATTCGAAGGACGGCGCCGGTCCCACCAATAATTGGGAAGACCCGTTCAAGATGCGTAAGACCCTGAAGGGCTTGTTCAACGGCGCCATGCGTGGCCGCACGATGTATGTGCTGCCGTTCAGCATGGGCCCGATTGGTTCACCCATGTCGCAGATCGGCGTGCAGTTGACCGACTCGCCTTATGTGGTTGTCAACATGCGTATCATGGCGCGCATCGGCACCCGCGTGATCGAAGAGATCGACAACGGCGCGCGCGTGGTCCCGTGTATGCACTCGGTTGGCGCTCCGCTGGAGCCGGGCGAGGCCGATGTACCGTGGCCGTGCAACAATGAAAAGTACATCGTGCATTTTCCCGAGAGCCGCGAGATCTGGTCCTACGGTTCGGGCTACGGCGGAAACGCGCTTTTGGGTAAAAAATGTTTTGCCTTGCGTATTGCTTCGAACATCGCTCGCGACGAGGGCTGGATGGCCGAGCATATGCTGATCCTCGGGGTCGAAGATCCGGAAGGCGAGAAGACTTACGTCACGGCGGCTTTCCCGAGCGCATGCGGCAAAACCAACTTTGCCATGTTGATCCCGCCCGACGAATTCAAAGGCTGGAAGATCTGGACCGTGGGTGACGACATCGCTTGGATCAAACCCGACGCCGATGGCCGCTTGCGCGCGATCAATCCGGAAGCCGGATTCTTTGGCGTGGCGCCGGGAACTTCGGTGCAGACCAACCCGAACGCGATGATCGCTTTGTCGCGTAACAGCATCTTTACCAATGTGGCGCTTACTCCGGAAGGCGGCATCTGGTGGGAAGGCATGACCGACGATCCGCCCGCAGAATGCTTGGATTGGCAGGGTAATCCTTGGACGCCAGCGATCGCGAAAGAGACGGGCGCCAAGGCGGCGCATCCGAACGCTCGCTTTACGGCGCCGGCTTCGCAGTGCCCGACCATCGATCCGGATTGGGAAAATCCGGAAGGGGTGCCCATCAGCGCGATCGTTTTTGGCGGCCGCCGCGCCACCACCATTCCGTTGGTATTTCAGGCCTTTAATTGGAGTAGTGGTGTCTATATCGGCGCGACCGTCGGTTCGGAAATGACCGCTGCGGCCGCGGGTACCATCGGCAAGGTCCGTCGTGATCCGATGGCCATGCTGCCGTTTTGCGGCTATCACATGGGTGATTATTTCCGTCACTGGATCCGCATGCAGCGCAGTCTGAGCGAGACGCCGCGTATCTTCCACGTCAATTGGTTCCGGAAGGACGAAGGCGGCAACTTCATGTGGCCGGGCTTCCGCGAGAATATGCGCGTGTTGAAGTGGATCGTCGATCGTTCGCGGGGTCGCGCGCTCGGCCGCGAAACGCCGATCGGTTGGATGCCGCATTACGAAGATATCGAATGGGCCGGACTTGATTTCCCGGAAGAGCTTTTTGATAAGCTGCAGGCGTTTGACCGCGATGCCTGGAAGGACGAAGTAATTCAACACGAAGAGCTGTTCATCGAACTGCACGACCGGCTTCCGCCCGAAACGGTTTACGAGCGCGAGTTGCTGATCTGCCGTTTGTAAAAGCGCCAGACATCAGTGCGGAGCCCTGCAGGCAGTAAGGGCGCCACCCAATAGTCCGTGAGCTAAATCAACGGACCGATGGGGAATGGCGCATTTGCTGGATGCGGGCTTCCGCATTATTTGTGCGCTTGGCCCGTCTTTGATGTACAATTCCCGCCGACCGTACCGCTTTCGATCACCGGTAGAATTTGCCCCCTGCATTATCTGCCAGGGCCGTGATTCCGCAGCTTCCGCTGATCAATCAGTTATAAATGCAAGGCGAAGAATTCACACAGTTCTTGAGTTTTCTGTCTCCGGACGCCGACGAGGCCGGGCGCAGCTATATTCGGCTGCAGGAAAAACTTGTGGGCTTTTTTGTTTTGCGAGGCGTTTCTGATCCAGACGGCGCCGCGGTTGAAACGTTGGATCGCGCTGCGGTTAAGATCGCCCAGGGGGCACTCGTCCCAGACATTAAAGCCTATTGCTTAGGGATTGCTCGTAATATTGTCAAGGAGCGGGCGCGGAAGGATTTTCGCGAGTCTGTCGCTCATCGGGAATTCGTTGCGGACCTGGCTAATAATTCCGAGGAGCAGGTCGAGCGTATTTATCACCTTTTGTTGCCGTGCTTTGACCGGCTAGGCTCAGATGAACGTGCCCTGTTGACCGCATATTGTGCGGTATTGCGTGGCCGTGAACGCGCGGAACATCGAAGAAAATTGGCGGAAACAATGAATACGACTTTGCTTGGATTGCGTATGCGGGTCACTAGATTACGTACGGGTCTGACTGATTGTGTTAAAGAGCGGACAAATCAGGTTTAAAATATGTGGAGAAATGCGAGACGAACCGGATGTTTCTTGCATTAACTAATAGGATACGCACTAAAGCGGCACCAGGTATGTCCGCTAGTATTTGATGACAGAAGAACGAACTATCGCTTATTTGCTCGAAGAACTGCCGCCGGACGAGGCGGAGCGGTTCGAAGATGAACTGTTTGCCGCCAACGAATGGCCGGCTGAAGTGCGCGCGACTGAGGACGAACTGATCGATTCTTACCTGCGGCGGGAACTAACGCCTGAAAGGCGCACTCGATTCGAAGAGAATTATCTCTGCACTGAAGCCCGGCGCGATCGGGTGGCAATGGCCGCCGCGGTGTTGCGACGTGTCGATGAGTTATGCGAACCAACGGTGCCGGAATCAGCGGGTTGGTGGCAGCGATTCTTGTCCGGTTGGAAGGGGCTTTCCCTGGCCTATCGAACGGTCGCCGTTGCCGCATGCCTCGTCTTGGCGATGGTAGTTGTTTGGCTGGTGATTTTCAGAACGAATACTCCGCAAACTTTTGCAACACTTACGGTGCCAATGACCAACGCCACGCGTGGAGGCGGCGCACCAAACCCGTCATTAACGCTGCCGTTGGGAAAGGATGCGCTTGAGCTAACCCTCATTTTATCCGAATCTGCGCAACCGATAACTAACTTTAAGGCAGAGGTCAAAGAGGCGTCGGGACGCTTGGTGCCGGTTGCTGAGACGGAACGCGATGGCCGCAAATTGATTGTGACCATCTTAACAAAAGAGCTCGTCCGCGGAAGTTACGAGGTGAAGGTATCCTCCGTCCAACCGGATGGTTCCGACCAGAGAATTCCCGGCGGATTTTATTTCGACCTCAAATAATTGGGGCCGATTCAGGCTTTCGCGCAAAGATATAAGCACGACGGCTGGGGAATTCAACCTCCGGATAGGGATCGCGCTCGATCACTTCGGAAAGCGTGAATCCGCTGGTGGTTAGCAACTCTTTGATCTTCGCCGTCTCCAAGAAATAAAAATCGATCATTACTTGGTGGCCCCACCACTCTTCACGATGTTGCGTTTCATTTCCGATGTGAAACGATAGCAAGACCTCGCCCGCCGGCTTTAGCACCCGAAACATCTCAGCAAAGGCGACGGCGAGTCCTTCAGCCGGAAGATTTACGATGGCATAGAAGGCGGCGATACCAGCCCACGACCCGTCACCTACTTCGTTCAGGTCCAGCATGTCACCCACGGTAAATTCGATCGCGGGGTCTAACCGTCGCGCTTGCTCGATCATCCCGGGTGAAAGGTCGATGCCGCAGACCTTGGCTCCGCGAGCGGAAATATAACGGGCGATGTGACCCGGACCGCATCCCAAGTCGCAGATCAATCCGCCTGGGCTCACGCGTTCGACAAGCCAATCCAACAACTTTCTGTCGAACGGTTTGTGATCTAACTCATCGGCGAGATGGTTTGCGTACTCGGCCGCGACTCGATCGTAAGTGGTGCGAACGTCTGTTCGACTTTGATGCAGTTCGCCTGGTTCCATACGTTAAAAGCGACTATAAGCCTTTCCCGAGTAAAAATTAAAGCGGTAGTTTAACCCAAGCGCGCGAATTTGTGGAAAAATCGCCATCCCCGAAAGCGTCGTTCTAAAAGGGTTATTTGCCCGAAAAGCGGTTTCTGCCACTAGATTCGCCACCTATTCACAACAAACGCTACACAATTTAGCTCCTAACCGGCATGGCGATTGCGATGTCCTTGAGATAGTCGAACAACAAAACGACCAGGGAGGCTAGATATATGAAACGACTAGTCATTTTATCAGGTGTGATGGCTCTCCTATTGCTGACCCTTCCGGCGACCGGTTTTGGTCAAGGCTCAAGTTTCGGTTATGGACGTGACCGCAATAACAATGGTCGCAATTACGGGCGTAACGTAAAGCGTAGCGCTGAGCGGGTGGACAAGCTTAGCGGTCAGCTAAAGAACGACATGGATCGGGCACTGGACCGCAGCCGGGTTAACGGCCGCGACCGCGAAGACGAGATCAATAGTTTGGTCAACGAATTCCATTCAGCAGCCGCGCGTTTCCGTGATCGGTTTGACGACGGCAATCTAGATCGCGCACGGAGTGAAGCCAATCAAATGTTGACCTTGGGTTGGCGTTTGGATGGCATCATTGGCCGCCGGAACCTAAGCAATCAGGTCGAGAATAGATGGTCGCGGATCCGCGGCGACCTCCAGGTGATCCAGAACGCCTATGGCACGCGAGATAGTTATGGTTACCGATAAGTGTTAATCAGCACGCTAGTTACGGTCTCACAAGAGGGCGGCGTCTGAGGCAGACGCTGCCCTTTTTTATTTAATCACTAATCAAAACTGCCAGGACGGCCGATAAGCCTAGCAATTGTTAGTTTCTGCCAGACCTAACCACCATCGAACCCGAAGTTCAAAAGGATTTAATATGAAACGAATAAATTTGTTCCTCAGCAGAGTGTCAATCTTTGTGGGGATAGGTCTGTTGCTGGGAGTTGTAAGTACGCAAGCCGCGGCGTTGACGGTTACTACTACGGCCGACGCGGGTCTGGGCAGTTTGCGTCAAGCCCTGCTAGACGCCACCGTCAATACCGAAGCCAACACCATCACGTTCAGCGTTCCGACCTCTGATCCCGGATTTAACCTGGCGGAGAACCGGTTCACGATCAACTTGTTGAGTCCGCTACCGGATCTGCCGCTGGCGCCGTTGACGCTCAATAATGGTCTGCTGCATGGCATGACGGTAAGAGGCAACAACACTTTCCGCGTCTTTACATTGGTAAATAGCGCGGTCGTAACGATCACGAACCTGACCATTAGCAATGGTTTTAGCTCAACCTCGGGTGGCGGCATTTTAATGAGCAACAGCAGCACGCTGACGCTTTCAGGAAGCACGATCACTAATAACACCGCTTCCGGCAACGGCGGCGGGGTCTATATGGCTAACAGCGGCACGTTGACCTTGATCGATTCAACCGTGAGCTTCAATACCGGGATCAATGGTGGCGGTGTTTTTATCTTTGATAGCGGCACGCTGAACCTGACCTCGAGCACGCTAAACAACAATGTGGCCAATAATGGCGGAAGCGGCGGGGCGATCTACAACGGCACCAGCGGAACGGTCAACGCGAAGAACAGTACGATCGATGCCAATACCGCGAGCGATAGCGGCGGCGGGATCTTTAACACGGCAACGGCTTCGCTGACGAATAACACCATCACCGGCAATAAAGCGGTGAAAGGCGGTGGGGTTTTTAACGGTTTCACGGCCACCTTGGATAATAATTTGATCGCCACGAACCAGGCCGCCGATGGAAACGATCTGGTCGGGCGCAGCAGTTTGGGCAATCTTTACATTGGCCATTACAACCTGATCGGCAACAGCGATGGCAGTGAAGGATTGGCCGCTACGACGAATCAAATGGGGACCACGGCGAATCCACTCGATCCGCGCATTGGACCATTGAAGAACAACGGCGGCGCGACGTTTACGCGCGCCTTGCATAACCGCAGTCCGGCGCTTGATCAGGGGAGCAGCCCGAGCACGGTCATTGACCAACGTGGTCAGACCCGCCCGTATGACAATCCGTTAATTCCCAATGCGCCGGCCGGGGATGGCTCGGATATTGGATCGTTTGAACGCACCTTTGCCTTTACTCCATTTGATTTTGACGGTGATGGCAAAGCCGATGTGTCCGTGTTCCGGCCTTCGTCGGCGACTTGGTATATTTCGCAATCGACGCTGGGTTTTCGCGCGGCTCCGTTTGGCTTGAACGGCGATCGGATCGTGCCGGCGGACTATGATGGAGACGGCAAGGCTGACCTAGCAGTGTTTCGTCCGTTCATTTCCGACTGGTTCATATTGAATAGCGAAGACGGTTCTATTCGCGCGGCGCATTTCGGGCAGGCGGGTGATATTCCGGCGGTGGGTGATTTCGATGCTGACGGCAAAGCTGATATCAGCGTGTTTCGTCCGTCGACCGGCACCTTCTATGTAATGTACAGTTCGGACAATGCGCTTCACTTTCAACAATGGGGCAGCAGTGGCGATCTTCCGGTGATGGGCGATTACGACGCAGATGGCCGAACTGACTTTGGTATCTACCGCCCGACGACCAGCACGTTTTACATCCTTCGTAGCCTGAACCGGGGCCTGATCGTCAAGCAATGGGGACTTGCGGGTGACCAGCCGATCGCCCCCGATTTTGACGCCGACGGCAAGGCCGATATTGCGGTCTATCGCCCGTCTGCCGGCGAATGGTATTACTTGCGAAGTTCTGACAACGGATTCCGCGGTTTGGTTTGGGGTACCAACGGTGATGTTCCCGTCGCCGCCGATTATGATGGTGACGCCAAATGGGATGTAGCGGTGTTTCGCCCGTCAACCAATGTCTTTTACATTCTGCGCAGCGGCAGTAGTACGCTCGGTGCCGCGCAGTTTGGAGCTGATGGAGATAAGCCAGTTCCATCGGCTTACGTTCAGTAGTTAGTTCCGGGTAGGCAGGGTAAGGGTCGTGGAGTCAATTCACGACCCTTTTTCCGTGCGGGGTTCTGACTTCTTGTCGTGACGTTCGCGGAAGCGGCGAACCTTGGCGATATTGCCGCAATCTTTCATCGTGCACCAGGCCCGGCTGCGGTTGCGGCTCGTGTCCAAAAAGATCCACCCGCAGTCTTGCCCCCCGCACTGGCGAATGCGACCAAGGTTTCCCGTCGTCAAGAGCGCCGCCGCGGCCACCGCGACCGACCACAAAACGCGATCGAGTTTATCTTCCGCCGGCCAAGTGAATTCGTAAGCCGTGCCCGCCGGGACCAGGCGCTGACTATCGCGCGCCTGGTTCAATTCCGTATTCAAAACTTCCAGGTCGCTGGTAAACGAAGCCCGGGTCCGATCGGTGGCGAACAAAATGCGGCAGATCGCCCGTCGCAGCCGGATGGCGCGGTCCAGCACCTGTTCGGCGGCAACCGGAAATCGTTTAGAAAGACTCAACAAGCGGATCGTATCGCTCTCGCTGATCACTCCGGCCCCGCGGCCCCAATCCAATAGATCGGCAAAATTCTCGAATTTATCGCTTACAACCACATCTCGGTAACCTATCTGGCCCTCATTTGCCGAGCGAAAAGCCCAGCCGCCGACCGTGTTTACAAAATCGACCGCGATGTCTCCACCAATGTATTTGAATTTTCCGCTCACTGGTTTTTCTGATATATCATTTGCGCCTGCCGGCCATTGTAATCATTTTGACGGTAACCTGCAAATAACTCTTGACAGGTTATTATGGATTGGTTTAAAGATTGTAACCTACAAACTCTATCAAGGCAGTTACGCAGATGTAGCCTTGTTCGCTAATTTGTCAATATTCATCAAGAGGAGCAGCAATCATGTCGGAAATTACCAGTATCGCCAACGAATTAAGGGCAATTCATGACGGAAACGCCTGGCACGGGGCGTCGTTGCACGATGCGCTCGACGGCGTAATCGCCGATCAGGCCGCCGCACGACCGATCGCGGATGCGCACAGTATCTGGGAGATCGTGCATCATATTGCCGGGTGGGAAAATATCTGGCTACGCCGGTTTGCCGGTGATCCGGATGCGTCCGAACCCGAGGAGGGCGATTTTGCGCCGGTGGTGGAGATAAGCGAGGCCGTGTGGCAAAGTACGTTAACGCGGTTGAACGACATTCACGCGAAGTTGATCGAGACAGTGAGTGTCCTGACCGACGAGCAGTTGCGCAGCGATCTACCAGGGCGCGACTATACGCATCGGTTCTTGTTGCGCGCGGCGATCCGGCACCACGTTTACCACACGGGACAGATCGCGCTTTTGCGCAAGGCATTTTTGTCCTAAGGTTAGGAGGCGAGTCATGACCGAAACTTCGACGGCAAGATCGACGATCGAGAGCAGGGAATTGCTGCGGCATACCGTGGCCACGCTCGCCTATCGCGGGGGAAAGGCGGTGGCGGGCGATGCCGCCGCCGCCGCCGGTTTTCACGCGGGTGAAAAGTCCCGTACCCCGGCCGAGATATTGGCCCATGTAGGGGATCTGTTGGATTGGGCGTTGTCGATGGCCCAAGGGCGGCAACGTTGGAACGATTCGGAGCCGCTGCCGTGGACTGAAGAGGTGGCGCGTTTTCATGCGGCACTGGCCCGGTTTGATGATTACCTGGCGTCGGAACAACCACTGGGATGTTCCGTCGAAAAGTTGTTCCAAGGTCCGGTGGCGGATGCGTTGACTCATGTGGGTCAGATCAACTTGCTGCGGCGTTTGGCCGGCGCGCCCATACGGGGCGAGAATTATTCCCGTGCCAAAATCATAAAGGGACGGGTTGGGCCCGACCAGTCCGCGGATCGGGTAGAGTTTGAATAGATCAAGGGGAGTTGACCATGTGGCGAAGGCGGCGTGAACCTAGCGGCTATGCCGGAATCCTGCGGCTGTTCCTATTGGCGCTGATCCTGGCGCTGGTGTTGTGGTGGTCCGTAGCCGTCACCGGACCACGTCATGTTTCATCAAGGCCTCAACCGCGCCAACCGGAAAAACGGCCCGCGCGCGGCAGGGTACAGTTGAACGTCAATACCCGGACGGCTACCGCGACGGAAGTGATCCTTCTGGATGAGGAAGAAATGACTCTTACAGAGCTGGAACCGGTCGACGACTACTGGCCGGATATTATTGACGCTTAACCCGCGTGTTGGGCGGCCGCGCGCCGTTCTAATT